>DMDF01000006.1 GCA_003446605.1 Anaerolineaceae bacterium | reverse complement strand
CGAAGTTCCCGATGAAGCTTTCATGGTTCTGGGGTTGCAATCAGGTGCGCTGCAAGGAGTGAAGGGCATCGCACGCTATCACCCGGCTTTCGACCATTTTTCATAACGTCTGTGTCATTCCGCCAAAACCATGCCATAATTTAAGAGCAGAGTAGTCCATCCACAAAACCAGGGAATTCTCCCGGAAAGGGTCTTGCGTGAAAAAAAGGCTGCTGTATCCCTTGCTTCTTATTGTGTTACTGCTGGCTGTCGCTCATCTTGTCTCCAATTCCATCTCCCCCGCTTTTCGTGAAAAGTTCAACCTCAATCAGGAGGGCAACGTGCCGACCTGGTTCTCCACCGTGCTGCTGTTTTGGATCGCGCTCAACTCCTTCCGCATCTACAAAGCCAATGCTCAGGTGCAGAACACCGTGCGTTTGAGTCAGATATTCTGGGGCTTGATGAGCGCTGCTTTCCTGTTCCTCTCGCTGGATGAGGGTGCGCAGGTGCACGAGCTGTTTGCATTGCTGAACCTGCCCCATTGGTTCCTGATCTATGCGCCCTTCATCATCCTGTTCCTGTTCCTGACCTATTACTATCTATTCTGCGAAAACTGCGGTAAGGAATTGCGCGCCTGGCTGGGCTGGGGCTTTGTGTTGTACATCCTGGGCGCCTTTTTCTTTGAGCTCATCACCTACGTGCTCTCCCCGCTTTCCCCCACCTTGATGGAAGTAGAATACGTTCTGGAGGAGAGCCTCGAAATGGTGGGAGCTATTCTCATTCTGATGGGCACCCAGCACCACTTGCAGCAGATCGAGGACCAAACGCCTTAAAATCTTCTATCACCAGGTTACTGGCAAACAGGGCTACTATCTATAATTTCATACCAGTCAAAACGATCTGTTCGTGCGGAATAGAAACTGTGATCTTCCAATAAGGGATAGGTTGTCCCATACACATGATTGAATACATTGCGAAAAGTGTTTATGGGGGTAATGTGCTCGTAAAAATCTGCGTAATCCCCATCAGGATAGTAAACCGCATACAGCACTTTCATGCGGTCTTCAGCATCCCCAAACTCCTCAATGGAATGATCACCCTGGATAATGATGATAGGAGGCACTGCAGATTGTTGCAAGATATTTTCCACGATCGTTTCAAGACGCCCATTCATAAATTGAATCTGCTTGATATAGCCCAGATCACCATACATATCATTGATGGCTGAGTAATATTCCCCACGATAGAAAGCATCTTCCTCCAAAAAAGTCCCATCCTCATCAAAGACGTACGGTCCATGGGGGGTTTCCACATGAGCAAAAACAAATTTCGGACCTTCCACTGCGATGACTTCATTCTCAAGCGTATCGAGGATGAATTTTTGGCGGGCGTAATGTTCCTTGACAGGGGTGCTTGTCAGTGCCGCAAAATAATCCTGGGTTGTGTCATTGAATTCAATCACCGCACGAAACATGCTGTTCATCATGAGCATGTTCTCAAAGGGACGTAAATAGGGTGAGAAAATATCAAATTCAAAATCATAGAAAATATCCGCATCTTCATAATCCCAATGCACATTTTCAAAGGTAACAATTTGATAGCCCCTATTTACTAATTCTTCACGCACCCTATTGTGCACCACATAATCATCCAGTCCACCATCATAATACTGGTCTACGCTGGCATAAGCCGGGATATAGTTCATTTCGAATGTTGAGGAAAGCGACAGAACAGTATGTGCATAATTGCTGCGCCCACAGTCTGCCACATAGAAACCTTTTTCATCCAACCAATTTAGGAACGCACTGTTATCGAAGTCGTACTCATCCAGCAGATAATCTGCGCGCCCATAGGCATCTGCGATGATGTAATAAATATCCGGCTGCTGTGCAGTCTGTCCTCCGCTCATGCTGACAGCTTGTGGAATCTCATTCACTGCTTTTGCTTCGGACTGCGCATGGTTGATCCATACAATATTGATAGTAGGCAAGAACAATAAGACAATGCCGAACAGATTAAAAAGCTGCGTATATATTCCAGTATCGCCCTTTATTTTTATTATTTTCCATACGCTTATTCCAATTAACATGAGGAACAATGGCAGCAGAATGCGATGCCTGGCGAGCGATGTAATGCCCGTCGAACCTATTTTAAGAGCACCATATACCAAACCATACAGGAAAAAGAAGAAGAGGATGGTAGAAGCTGAAAGAGCCGCTCGCTTCACATCGTGAATGAAAAGGTAGATTAATAAGAACAGCACCAGTGAAATCAGGATAACCACAATCAGTGGACGAACAATATCCTGCGGGAATACCTCAGCAATATTTTGATTATAGAGTGCGACCACAAAATAGGCGGGGATAAGGATGAGATGGAATGGTACTTTTTTTATCATTGTTCAGCCTCAAATTCATATGCTGTTATGGATTATAATGTGCATTTAATATACAGTTAAATTTTTGTTAATACTCAATTACGGAGGTAACGATGGGGTATCTTGATCCAGGTTTCTTTGGGCTTTTATCACAAATCGGAACGGCATTACTGCTGGTAGTTGTTTCAGCATTCACACTCTTCTCAAAACCGATCAAGAGGTTTTTTAGAAAGATCTTTAAAAAAGACGAGCAGGAAACACCATCAGAAGAAACCAAGGGATAGGGAAGAACTCAGAGCTCCTATGTCTGAAAACTACTTGAGCGCCATGCGCGATCCGGTTGGTGTCACTTTTATCGATAAAAGTCAGATCAAACGGGGAATTCGTGCTGAGTTTGCTCCTTATTATCAAGACCTGCTGGATAATCCATCAATTCAAGCCTTACTTGGGAAAGCCATCATTTCAACTTCCATTTCTAGTGAAGTAATACCTGAATACGCTCTCGTCTTGGAACATCCCTTGATAACCCCTCGTAATTACGCATATGAATGGTCGTTGGTAATGTTGCGCGATGCCGCCCTGCTAACCCTTGATCTTTGTTTGGAACTGAATCGAGGAGGCAACATCCTCAAAGATGCCAATCCTTGGAATATCCTGTATCAGGGAACAACTCCTATACTGGTCGATTTCACTTCCATCATGCCCAATGACGAAGATCTGCTGTGGGTAGCGTACGACCAATTCATGCGCACTTTTCTCTTCCCACTCCTGGCAGGAATCTACACGACTGGGCGCTCCTCTCGTGCGCTGCTACTCACCAACCAGAACGGGGTAACGCCCCAGGAAATCGCCTCTTCCTTACCTCAGAAGGCACGCCGTACATATCCCTGGCTGCGCGCTCGACTCTATCGCCCTATACGCCTCATGGATCTCATGCACAAAGCTGGGCAAGAACAGAAAATCAGCGATTACTCCAAGAAACTCCATTACAGCTCAACACAGCGGAAAGCTTTTCTTCTCGAACTGCAAGAAGATGTTCAATCGCTTGACCTGAGAACTGGCAGTTCCATGTGGTCGCAATATTATCAAGATATGGACACCTTCTTTACGCCACAGAAATACCACACCAAACAAAAAGCAATTGCAGAATTGCTGCAGAAGTGTAAGCCGGCAAGTGTGGTGGATATGGGTTGTAATATGGGTGGATATGCCATTCTGGCAGCGCTGCAGGGTGCCAAAGTAGTTGCCTTTGATACAGATGAAGATTCAATTAGCTTGCTGTACAGATTGGCAAAAGAAAAGCAGCTTGATATTCTGCCGCTGGTAGCAGATGTGCTCTATCCATCTCCGACAGCAGGATGGCGTGCGCAAGAATTTCCTGCAATGCCGCAGCGCTTCCAATCTGAGATGGGTCTGGCACTGGCTCTAGAACATCACCTTGCAATCTCTCAGAATCAAACCTTTGAACGCATTGTAGAGACATTTAGTGAATATTGCCAAAAATGGTTGATCACGGAATTTGTTCCAGTCAGCGACCCTCGCGTGCAGGAATTACTGCTGACCAACAGACGGGATATAAGTTGGTATACCCTGGATAATTTTCTCTCAGCGTTGAGGAAAAAATATCGAACCGTACAAACGCTGCCCTCGTTCCCGGAAGGGCGAGTTTTGTGCTTCTGCGAAAAATAGTCTTCGTTCATTTACGCCTATCGGTGATGCTGATTTAAAGATGGGGGCACATATTTCCCTTCACTATATGCTATTTTTCTATTGACTATTTACATATAGTGTGCTATTCTTATGAAAACGGAGAAAATATGCCAGGAAGACACTTTAACAGCAGAATGGGGAGAGGACGTGGAATGCGTTTGCGCCTGATTGACCCCATCATCCTGCTATCACTGCATCAGGAACCCGCGCATGGCTATTCTCTGATGGAAGCGCTCAATAAATACGGTTTGGTACAGATCGATATCAGCGTGCTGTACCGAACGCTCCACCAGATGGAAGACATGGGATGGGTGACCTCGTTCCAAGAGCAAGAGAGCAGCCAGGGTCCCCCCCGCCGGGTGTACCACATCACAACAGATGGAGAAAATGTTCTTGCACAATATATTTCCGATCTGGAAATGCGCAAGGATGCTATGCAGCGCATCATTGGCGATTATCAGGAACATATCAAAGGTAACCATACAGATTGAACAGATTGAAAGGAGAATAGAATGCCAGCAAGAGATAACACAGGTCCTGAAGGAAATGGACCCATGACAGGTAAAGGAATGGGAAATTGTGCGGGCTACCCCGAGCAGGAATATCCTGTTTATGGATGGCGGGCTGCCCGCTGGCACCAGTTCGGTCGCGGGAGGGGGTTTCGCAATCGTTTCTTCGCCCACCCCTACCCCCGCAGAATGCACACTGACCCGACATCTTTCGGGGAAGCACAAACACCCACACCCGAAGATGAGGAGCAGATCCTGAAAGAACAGGCATCCTGGTTAAGCAGCCAGCTAGAGCATATCAACGAGCGTATCGCTTCCCTATCTACATCTCGATCCGAACAGGAATGATAGGCAGAATGGGAAAATAGATCATGAAGATTTGTGTCTGTTCACAAGGGGAGACAATGCAGTCTGCCATCAGTACCGTGTTCGGCAGGTGTGCTTATTTTGCCTTGCTGGAGGATGGTACACAGGATCCTTCATTTGTGCAGAACCAAGCCAGTCAGGAGAATCACGGTGCCGGCACAGCCGCCGCACAAGCCATGCTGGATTGGAAGGTGGATGTGCTAATCGCACCCCCACTTGGTCCAAAAGCCAGCCAAGTGCTGCAAAATTCGAACATCCAGCATTATTTGCCGCAAGGGCAAACCATCAAAGAAACCCTCTCTTTATATCACGAGGGGAAATTACAAAAATATTCAAAATAAAATTGGAGAAATCAATGAAAATAGCAGTATCTTCTGATACCGATCAAGGATTAAAAAGCACCGTCAGTGGGCATTTTGGTCGCTGCCCATTTTTCACCATGGTGGATTGTGAGGAGAAAACCATCGTTAAGACGGAGGCGCTCATCAATCCATTTTTCCAGGGGCATCAACCTTTTGAAGTACCAAATTTCCTGAAAGAACAGGGAATTGATGTCATCATCACCCAGGGCATGGGGGGGCGTGCGATCGGCTTTTTCCAGCAGAACGGCATTGAACCGGTCACCAGTTGTGCCGGATCGGTCGAAGAGGTGGTAAAAGCGTATCTGGCTGGTTCAGTTTCGAACGCCGCTCCCTGTGCAGAAAGCGTTGCTCATCATCATGGTGAGGGAGACGCTTAAGTCTACCTTTCTCCTAAATACATGAATATTGTTGTAGCAAGTGGAAAGGGTGGAACGGGTAAAACCAGTGTGGCTGTGAACCTGACAGCGGTCGCCGCGCAACTCCACCCTCCCGCTCCTTTGTATTTTGTAGATTGTGATGTGGAAGCGCCTAATGCCGCTATTTTTCTACACCCGACGTTGACTTCTCGAACCCCGGTAGAAAACAAGGTTCCTCATATTGATGAGAATACCTGCACGCATTGCGGGGAATGTGCACGCGCCTGTCAGTTTCACGCGCTTTCCGTCACCCCGCAGCGTGTGCTGTTCTTCCCGGAGTTATGCCATTCCTGCGGGGTTTGCAGTGCAGTGTGCCAGCCAGGTGCCATCTATGAAATTCCGCATGCCCTGGGTGTACTCGAAAGCGGTACCAGTGGGGATGTTATTTTCATGCAGGGTGAAATGGAGATTGGCAGAGCCAGTCCGGTGGCTATCATCAGCCAGTTGCTGGTAGAACTGGTTGAGCGTTCAAGCAACACGCAGGAGGAAAGCATTGCCATCATTGATGCTCCACCGGGAGTTTCCTGCGCTCTGGTTGCCAGCCTACAAGGGGCGGATATGGTGCTGTTGGTAGCGGAACCCACTCCTTTTGGTTTTCATGATTTTAAACTGACCTACCAATTGGTGCACGGAGAAATGAACATTCCTGTTGCTGTGATTCTCAACAAGGATGGTGTGGGCGATACGCAGGTAGAGAATTTTTGCCAAGTCAAAAATATACCCATCCTGCAGCGCATCCCCTTCTCCCGCTCTATCGCGGAGAGCTATGCCAGGGGGGAATTGCTGGTGGAGCACGATCCACGCTATCGCAAAGATTTTGAGAAAACCTGGCAGCATATCCTCGCTCTGCGCGAAGAGCAAGGGGTTCCAATTTGATCACCCAGATCGCGGTATTCAGCGGCAAGGGGGGAGCCGGCAAGACATCTTTCAGCGCAGCCTTGGTTCCCTTAATCGCACACGAGCACGATCTTGTGCTGGTGGATGCGGATGTGGATGCCTCCAATCTGCATCTGGTCATTTCCCACTCTATGCAAACCCGCACTGCTTTCTTAGGAGGAAAGAAAGCACAAATTGAACAAGACGCCTGTACACAATGCGGATTGTGTGAAAAGCTGTGCCGTTTCCATGCCATACATAAACAATCCGCCGAAGTGAATTCTCCTCTGCAGTTCAATGTGAACACTATGCAGTGCGAGGGCTGCAATCTTTGTGCATTTCAGTGTCCTTCTCACGCGATCTACATGGAACCCAAACAGGATGGTTGGTGGTTTGCTTCACGTTCCGATTTCGGGGCTTTTTATCATGCTCACCTGTTTCCCGGTCATGAAAATTCCGGCAAGCTGGTATCCACCATCATCAGCATGGCACGCAGCACGGCTGAAAACGCCCATCACTCCATCCTGCTGGTGGATGGTCCCCCTGGCATTGGCTGCCCGGTCATCGCCGCCAGCAACCAGAGTGATATCGCCATCATCGTCACCGAACCCACCCTGAGCGGCATCCATGATATGCAGCGCATTTTGGATACCACCCATCATTTTCAAATCCCTTCCTTTGTAGTCCTGAACAAAGCGGATCTGGATGAATCCAATGCAGCCCGTGTGCATGCAATTTGCGATGAATCCGACATACCCGTATTAGGGAGCATCCCTTTTGACCCAGCATTCACGCAGGCTATGCTGCATGCACAGCCCATCACATTGTATACTCCCAACAGCCCATCCAGCATTGCCATCCAAAAAATATGGCATAATCTTAACCAGACTATATCACTTTAACAATTGTCATTTCTTTGCAGATTTCATTAACGAACAAAGGACATGCCATGAAAACACTCACGGTTTGCATGCCATACGCGTATGACGCAACCCATATCCAGCAGCTGCGCTCGTTGCTATCCGCGGGAATTAGATTCATCGAGGGCGAACCTGTCCCGCCGGATATTGATATCCTGGTGGATGGCAAGCCGCAAGCCAAACTGCTGCAAACCCTGCCCAATTTGAAAGCACTCATCATTCCCTACGCCGGCGTAGCAGAAGAAACGCGCACACTGATGCTGCAGCATCCCCACATCCCGGTCTATAATCTGCATCACAATGCCGATGCCGTGGCAGAATATACCTTGGCATTGCTGCTGGCTGCGGTTAAGAAGATCGTTCCGCTGCACAATGCCTTGCGTCATAATGACTGGTCCCCGCGCTACCAGCCGGATTCCAACGGTATGCTGCGCGGTAAGACCGCCCTCATTCTGGGGTACGGCGCTATTGGTACCGCCATCGCCCGCCTGCTGGTCCCATTCGGCGTTGAGGTGCTGGCTATCAAAAGACAGCTTCCTGAAAACGCCCTGGATGGACCTGTACGTATTTTCAACATGTCTGACCTGCCCTCCCTGCCGCCGCGTACCGATTTTCTGATCATTGCCCTGCCACTCACGCCACAAACGAAAGGGGTGATAGCGGCTGAGGAACTGCGGCTGCTTTCATCGAACGCTTTTGTGGTGAATGTGGGTCGCGGTGAACTCATCGACCAGCATGCGTTATATACCACCCTCAAGGAAAAACACATCGCTGGCGCGGCGTTGGATGTGTGGTACCACTACCCCAGCGATGAAGCCAGCCGCTCTCACACTCCTCCGGCAGATGAACCGTTTGGTGAATTAGAGAACATTGTGATGAGTCCACATAAAGCGGGAGGGCTGTCGGTGGAACAGGTGGAGGAGGAACGGATGCGAGCTCTGGCAGATCTGCTAAACAGCCTATTCCAATCCGATGCGTTCCCAGCTGGTATTGATCTGCAAGCCGGTTACTAATGAAGAGCAAGATTGAATAAAGGAAGAAAAATAATGCCCAAGCAAGCAGTTTCAACAGCAATATGGTGGATACGGCGTGACCTGCGCCTGCACGATAACCCCGCCCTGCAAGCTGCCCTACGGGTTGCCAGAACCATCATTCCGCTCTTCATTCTGGATGAAGCTATCCTTACACACTCCCACGAGCGCTGCAATGCTTTTCTCTTTGAGAATCTGCGTGAATTGGATATCGCTTTACGTGAACGGGGCTCTCGTCTCTTTATCCGGCGTGGTGCTCCCCTGGATTGCCTGCAAAGTATCTTCCATGAGAGCAAGGCACAGGCAATCTTTGCCCAGCAGGATTTCAGCCCTTATGCCCATACACGCGATAAAGCAGTCGCAGCAATGTTACCATTCACCCTCACACCAGGCGTAACCATCCAACCGCCTTTATCTATACGCAAGAAAGACGGAAATCCTTATACCATTTTTACACCGTATGCACGCGCCTGGAGGGAACAGCTTCCAGCTCTGCATCTGTTGGATGCCCCCACCCATCTTGAAACACCACCTATTTTGTTTTCCGAGCCTGTTCCATCCGCTCAACCCTCACAATTATTCCCTGCAGGCGAGCAGGTCGCGTTGCAGCGCTTGCATACCTTTCTCGCAAAACAGGCTTGGGATTACCAACACGACCGCGATATGCCGGGGCAGGATAGCACTTCTTTGCTTTCCCCCTATTTTCACTTTGGAGTGCTTTCCAGTCGATTGGCTTTTCAACAGGCACAAACTCAAGCTCAATCCAATAAGGAAGCCGCCGGATTCCACAGCTGGATCAACGAATTGGTCTGGCGCGAATTCTACACCATGATCCTGGAAAATTTCCCCCATGTTGTACAGGGCGCATTTCGCGAACAATTTTCCCGCATCGAATGGGAAAACAACGAACATCACTTCCTCGCCTGGCAGAAAGGGTCGACTGGGTACCCACTGGTGGATGCGGGTATGCGTCAGTTGCAGGAAACCGGGTGGATGCACAATCGCACTCGCATGATCGTGGCATCCTTCCTATGCAAGGACTTGCTCATAAATTGGCAATGGGGAGAAACGTTTTTCTATGAGAATTTGATCGACCGCGACCTAGCCTCCAACAATGGTGGTTGGCAATGGTCAGCCGGAACCGGAACGGATGCTGCGCCCTATTTCCGCGTCTTCAATCCTGTCACACAGAGCAAACGCTTCGACCAGCAGGGAACCTACATCCATCAATGGCTGCCGGAATTGGACAACATTCCAGACAAATATCTTCACACTCCCTGGCAGATGCCGCTGGATGTGCAGCAGGATTGTGGTTGCATCATAGGCAAGCATTACCCCAACCCCCTCATCAATCATTCCCTTGCGCGCCAGCTTGCCCTTAAAACTTACAGAAAAGTTAAGGCTTGACCAGTAGAATCTAAACTAATCCAAGAAGGGCACTTTTGTGGTCTGCCTGCGATTGCCGTATAACGCATGGTCCGCCCATGCCATCCATTTTTGATGTACTCCCTTATGGCTGGCAAATTCTGCCATCGTTTTATGGAAGAGCGTGCGCGGTTTGGTCCACGGGCAAACTGACATACACATGCCACAATCGGTTTGGTTGATCGCCCAGTAAGCATAACATTTTTTCTCATCCAGCTTCCATTTCAACACCCCGTTGTATTCCTGTTTTTCCCCGCACGGAATGGCATTCACCGGGCAGTTCTTGGCGCATAATTGACATTGCTCGCAAAAGGTTTGAACACCAATATCGATGGGGCTATCACATGCCAAAGGCATATCCGTGGTGACTACCGCCAGACGCAATCCCAACCCAAATTCCTTGGTGAGCAGATAACCTGCCCGCGAAAGCTCACCCAACCCGGCATCCACCGCAATCGGCACTGGCAGCACCTGGTAGTTGCCAAAATGGTGTGCGCGCGCTGCATAACCCCACTGGCGGATCATGGTTGCCAGCTGGATAGATATCCATGCGCTTTCACCGTATCCTTTGGCGGTTGCCAGCAGTTCGGGAAATTGGGGACCATATGGCATAAAAGTACGATCCATTTCGAATCCCAGGGCAATGGCATGCGTATGTTGGCTCAGATCGATCGCTGTACCGCGTGCGTCGAATCCGGGCTGGTCGCCATTGCTGTTGCCTACATGACTGTACACCCATTCCTGTTGAAGAGGGGTAATCCCAACTAGATCCGCTCCCAAAAATTTTGCCATCCCTTTGATCTTTTCGCTGGCACGGTTTGGTTCGAGGTAAGTTTTGTGGGGAGCACTTTCTCCATTTACAAATCTGTTCTGGCTGATCATATCCAGTGCCCAGAACTGAGCGGCAAAGAAAGGCACATCGTCTTTCCCAGTGCTTCCCAGACGCAATTTTTCATTTTGGTTCTCATAATACTTTTTCTGGTCGGGATGTGCCTGAAAGTATTCCTTGTATGCGTTTGAATCTTTTCCAAAATAGCGTATCAGATCATGCATTGCAAAAACAGTTTCGCGTTCATCAAACTTATGGATTAGTCCCACAATATCTTGGGTATAGGTTGGTTCTTGGATATGTTTTGTCATGATGAGTCCTTCTTATTTTATGATCATTCTCGAATCCAGCGCCGCAGCGCCATCACCCTTGCTAAATACCTTGAGCGGATTTATCTCGAGCTCTTGAATTTCAGGAAAATCTAGGCATACTTGGCTGAGCGCCAGTATTGTTTGAACTACCGCATCAATATCATAGCGGATACCGCGCAGCCCATTTAAGATCTTGCCAGCAGCGGTCTCTGCAATCATATTACGTACGTCCACTTCACTGACCGGGGCTATACGAAAACTGACATCTTTAAAGGCTTCCACATAGATGCCGCCCATACCAAACATCAGTAGCGCTCCAAAATTGGCATCCCATTTCATACCCACAATCACTTCTTCACCTTGCTTTTGCATTTTCTCCACCAGTACTCCCTTGATGACTGCTTCAGGAGCGTGGCTTCGTACATCTGTCAGCATGTCTTGGTATGCGTCTGCCAGTGATCGTTCATCCTTGATATCAAGCCGGATGCCACCCGCATCAGATTTATGCAGGATCTCATCCGAAATGACTTTGATGACTACCGGGTAGCCCAGTTCTTTTGCTGCTTGTTGCGCTTCTGCCAGTGAATCAGCCCTTTTCCCTTCCACATTCTTCACCCCATACAACTCCAGCAGAGGGCGGGTTTCGGCTTCTCCAAATTGTTTCTGGTCAGCCAAACCATGGAAATAAGAACGTGCTTCCTCTTTCTGTGCTATGCGAGATATCTCCAGGGTTTCAGCCGGGGCATCGTGATAGGCTTTGTAGCGCAGCATGCCACCCAGCACCTCTCCCACATCTTCCGGGTAGTCCAGCAGCGGGATGTGTTGCTGATGCAGCAGCAGCTTGGCTTCCTGCGTGCTCTGCTTCCCAACCATACAAGCTATGGTCGTGCGTTGGCTGTTCTGCGTTTCTGAGATAATGGCACGGGCTACTGCCACAGGGTCCACCAATGCTTGCGGGACCAGCACCGGCAGCAATATCCCGGCATCATTATTTTCTTTTACTACACGCATTGCTTGTGCGTATTCCCCTTGTGTGGCTCCACCCAGCATATCCACCGGGTTCATGGTTTGCGCAGCAGGATTTAACTTTGCCTTGAGCATCTGTTGTGTTTTCTCATTCAGATTCGCCAGTTTTAAGCCATGCTCATCCAGGCTGTCTGATAACAGTGCTGCCGGACCACCCGCATTGGTGAAGATGACTGCCTGTTTGTTTTGTGGCAGAGGCTGCATATCCAGCGCCATAGATGTCTGCAGTAACGCTCGCAGGGAAGACACTTCAATCACTCCCGCTTGTTTGAAAGCAGTGGAATAAGCGGTATGCGAACCTGCTAGAGAACCGGTGTGTGAGGATACTGCTTTAGCGCCCAATTCGCTTTTACCAGCTTTGAGCAGCACGATCGGTTTCTTCTTCGAAACATGCTTTGCCACTTCCATAAAACGGGCTCCATCCCTGATCGATTCAACATAACATGCGATCACATGCGTATTCTCATCGTCTGCCAGATAGGATATCATATCTGTCTCGTTCACATCCATTTCGTTTCCCAGGCTTATCAGGTGCGAGAACCCGATGCCCTCCTGAACGACATGATCCACTACCCCGCCACAAACCGCGCCAGATTGAGACACAAAACCGATGCCACCTTTAACGGGCATACCTTTAATGAAGGTGGTATTCAGCCCTGAATATACATTTATATTGCCAACACAGTTAGGTCCAATGATGCGGATGCCATATTTACGCGTGCTAATTTCAAGTTCTTTCTCACGCTGTTTACCATCCTCCCCCAATTCCTTGAATCCCCCTGAAATGACAATGCAAGCTTTCACGCCCTTCTTCCCACAATCATCGATCACCTGTGGAATTATTTCTGCAGGAAGGATGATTACTGTCAGGTCCACTTCCTCCGGCACATCCAGGATGCTGCTATAGCATGGGAATCCCAGAATCTCGTTGCTTTTGGGATTGATGGGATAAATCCCTCCTCTATAGCCATACTGGCTGATATTTTTCAAGATCCCGTAGCTTAGCTTGCTCGGATTAGAGGAAGCTCCGATCAACGCCACACTCTGGGGTTCGAAAAACGAAGAAAGATTATCTTGCATGATTTCAACTCCTCATAATTGATGTGTACATTTAACCACAGGTTGTATGAAAGCGGTAAGTTTGATAGGGAATTTTAAAGTAGACGATTATCCTGTCTTTGGTCCGTGTTTCACCCCACTCCTCTATTGGAATCTTCGAAGGCAAAGCAAACAAGTCCTTCTTAATGCAATAAAATATCCTTTTAATTCAGACGTCTGTGAACTCATCTACAGTCACAAAATTGTGACAGGCATCGACTAGTCATTTTTTTGACTTTGTGTTAAACTAGATTCTGGTTAGCTAGTTAACAGGATGTTAACTACCTTTCCGCTCCTGTCAGCGCCAACGGTGTTGAACGGGGGCATACCCATGGAAAGGAGGAATCCTTATGCGTACATACGAACTGGTCGTTATCATTCATCCAGATCTCGATGACGAGGCTGTCAATCAGTCTCTCGACAAGATCAAAGGTTGGATCGAAGCCGGCAAAGGCAAGATTGCTGAAGTACAAGAATGGGGAAAACGTCGGTTAGCATACCCGATCCAGAAGCAGTATGAAGGGTTGTACTACCTGATGAATCTGGAATTGGAACCCGAAAATAATGCTGAACTGGAACACAATATCCGCATTCTCGAACCGGTCATGCGATACATGCTGATCGCGAAACAGTAGAAAACGGAGTTTGGAATGAGTCGAAGTCTTAACAAGGTCATGATTATTGGTAATCTAGGTAGAGATCCTGAAATGAGATACACACCTTCAGGAAAACCAGTAACCACATTTTCAGTGGCAACCAACCACGTATGGTTTGATACGAATGGTCAAAAACATTCGGAGACTGAATGGTTCAACGTAGTATGCTGGAATAATCTGGCTGAAATATGTAAGGGTCACCTATCAAAAGGAGATCAGGTTTACATTGAAGGTAGATTACAGACCCGTCGCTGGGAAGACTCAGAAGGGAATCAACGCACCAGCGTGGAGATCGTTGCAGCAGAAATGATGATCCTTGGTGAAACCTCCTCGTCAGGGGAAGGGGTCGCAGATAACGACTACGAAACATTCCAGGAAATTGATGAAGAGTAAATAAAATATAGAAAGGAAAACTTATGGCTGACGAACGAAGAGAGTCCTCTGAGCAAAATCAGGATTCAAGATTTCAACGTGGAAACCGGCATTATATTCCCCGCCCGAAGTATTGCCAATTCTGTTCGGATAAAACTCAAGAAATCGACTATAAAAATGTCGAATTATTAAAGCGCTTCATCACCGAAGAAGGAAAGATCAGACCTCGACGACAAACCGGCACCTGTGCAAAGCATCAACGTGCTCTGGCTACCGAGATCAAACGCGCCCGGCACATTGCTTTGCTGCCTTTCATTGGTGGTACCTGGCAGAAGAATAATCGCTAGTACAACGGAGAGTCATTATGACAACCAAAAAGAATCCACGGGAAGAAATCAGTAAACCGCATGTCGTGAATGCCAAAGAAGACAGAAGCTCAAAGCGATTGGTGACTGGGTTCATCATCTTTGCAGTTCTGGTCGTTGGCTTGATCGGGTATGCATTCCTGTATGATAAGGTCTTGAAATACAACAAACCCGTGGCAGTTGTTGAAGATCACAAGATCAATGGAAAAGAATTCAACCAGCGCGTGCGTCTGGAACGGAATTCTTATGTCATGCAGTACAACATGATCGCTGCTCAGATGGTACTCCTCGGAGATAATGAGGATTATGTTGCTTACTATCAGCAGCAGTTATCACAGCTGCTTTCCATCCTGGATGATACCGAGTATTTCGGGGAATATGTTCTAGATAATATGATCGATGAACAGATCGTCCAGATTGAAGCCGAGAAATTGGGCATCACCGTTACGGATGAAGAAGTTGAAACACTCATGCAAGAGTTATTTGATTACTTTCCAGATGGAGCGGTAGAACCTACCCCAACATACGCTGTAAAACCTACCTCAACACTTACCAGCTTTCAGGAAACTCTGGTAGCCGTCACCGCTCCTACCGAAGCCCCAACAAGCGAGGCGGAGATATTGGCAACAGTGGAGGGAGAGATCCCGTCTGAAGAGCCTGCAGAATTTGTTGTCGAAGAAACTCCGGAGACGGCGATGGAAGAAACTGTCACCGAAGAAGTTGCCCCCACAGCTACCGTAGCCGAACTCACCCCAACCAGCAGTGAACCTGCTGGCACAGCCACCCCTTATCCCACCGCAACGGTGTATACGGAAGAACTGTATCAAGAGAATTACCAGGAATATATTACCAACCTGGATGGTATTGGGGTTGAGGAAGAAGTTCTTCGCAATTACATTAGGAACTATCTCGTCTCACAAAAACTCTACGATGCCATCACAGCCGATGTATCGCGTATACAGGATCAGGTCTGGGCACGCCATATCCTGGTAGACTCTCAGGATGAAGCTATCGCTGTTATGAACCGATTGGCTGGCGGAGAAGAATGGAATACCGTTTGCAATGAAGTAACTCTTGACCAATCAGGTCAGGATAACTGCGGTGATCTTGGCTGGTTCTCCAAAGGTCAAATGGTGGAAGCATTCGAGAATGAAGCTTTCAGTCTTGACATCGGTGAGACCAGCAATCCTGTCGAATCGTCCTTCGGATGGCATATCATCCAGCAACTGGGTCATGAAGAACGCGCCATCGAGACGGATTACGATTACCAGCGCCTGCAAAGCAACTACTACGACCTCTGGTTCCAGGATATATCTGCCAACTTCACCATCGAGAAGAGTGATAATTGGACGGATCATGTTCCTTCAGAGCCAACCGTCGCATATGACATGCGCATCAACTGATCAACTGAAAAGGAGCTGAGATCTCGGCTCCTTTTTTTATTTCATCACACCTGAATATCCAAGCGAAACTTACTCTACCAGGTCATCGGTTACCTCTTCCAGTTTCAAGCTGATCAACTGACTGGCTGAATCGCGTCCCATCGTAACCCCATAAATGACACTGGCTAACTGGACCGTATTACGGTTATGGGTGATGACGATGAATTGTGTCCGATCGCTCAATTCTTTCATCAATTGCCCCAGCCTCACAACGTTGGATTCATCCAGCATGGCATCCACTTCGTCCAACACACAGAATGGTGTCGGAGAGATCTTCAGCAGGGAAAAGATCAGAGCAATAGCGGTCAGACTGCGTTCGCCGCCGGATAATAAAGCCAGTTCCTGCTTTCTTTTTCCCGGCAAAGTGGCTTCGATCTCAATACCTGTTTCGGTGATATTCTCTTCATCTTCGATGATCAATCTGGCGCTGCCGCCGCCGAACAGTTGTTTGAATATCTCGGAAAATTCCTCGTTAACCGCTTTGAAGGTCTCTTTGAATTTCTCTTTGATGATTTCTTCCAGTTCTATCACCACTTTACGCAGATCCTTTTCTGCCTGTTCCAGATCGGCGATCTGGTTGGTGAGGAATTCGTAGCGTTCTTTGTCTTCGTTGTATTC
>DMDF01000159.1 GCA_003446605.1 Anaerolineaceae bacterium | reverse complement strand
GGCATATCGATCAATGGCGCGATGATGCGGCGAACATGAAAAGGAACCTGCGTGCTGGAAAGCACAACCATGCGGTTATCCGGGTCATAATAGGTGATGCAAATGTGCGGTTCCAATTGGGCGTGCTGCTGCTTGGGGGTGCGGAAATCACCTGTAAACACATGCTCTGCTTCCGTAAAAGCTTTATCAGGATCTCCATTTTGTGCTTCGATGTGATGCACAATGTTATGCTTTGCATCGTGAATGCCTTCGGTATCATCTTCATCATGAATAACAGGAGCGCCCTCTCGCATGGCATCCCGTGGATCAACGACTGCTTCCAGCATTTCATAATCCACCTCGATCAACTGCAATGCTTTATCGGCAATTTCCTGTGTATCCGCAGCAACGACCGCAACACGATCACCCACATGGCGCACCTTGTTGTCAAGGCAGACCTGGTCATAGGGTAAGGGTTGGGGGTAACTCTGCCCACCGGATGCATATTTCACACGCGGCAGGTCTTTATACGTTAGAACAGTCCGTACCCCTGGCAGGGCTTTGGCTTTCTCTGTATTAATGGAGCGGATGCGTGCGTGAGCAACGTTGCTGGTAAGCAGGGCGCCAAATAACATCCCTTGTGGTCTAAAATCATCCGTGAAGGCAGGTTTACCACCGGCTAGCTTTTCCGCATCTACTTTCTTTTCGGCTTTATTGACAATGTTGGTCTTTAACATGGCTGCGGGGGTGTAAACCAGAGGTGGCAGCGGATGTTGATCGTCTCCTTTCCGAAAGAACGGGTCGGGGATACGAATATCATTTATATCGTCAGGAAGCTCCAGATAGATGGGTCCGTAAGCGTCCAGTTTTTCACCGCGTAGCCGTGCAGCAGCGCGTTTAACCCCATCCACAATGCGCACATAGCCGGTGCAGCGGCATAACACATCTTTTAAAGCAGTACGAATTTCCTCATCACTGGGGTTTGGATTCTTATCCAGGAATGCTTTTGCGGTCAGGATCTGAGCCGGGGTACAAAAACCGCACTGGATAGCTCCGGTCTCAATAAAAGATTCCTGCAAAGGATGAATTTTCCCTTCCTGCGTCAAGCCTTCCAGTGTGGAAATTGAGTGATCCTCGATATCCCTATTTTTCAACATGCAAGAACGAACCGGTTCACCATCCAGTAAGATGGTGCATATGCCACAGTCGCCCACGCGGCAGCCCGCTTTAACACTGTTGAGATTTAAAGATCGTAAGAAATCCAGAACGCTTTGGTTGGGATCGACATTCCCTGACCAGGGTTCATTATTCAGTTTGAAATGCAGGGTAAGTTCTTTTTCCATTAGTGTCCTCCATTGATGATTTTATCCAGACATCTTCCCACCAACACTGCTGCCATTTCCTTACGATAAGCGGAAGAAGCGAGATAAGTATCAGGTGGAGTAAATTCTTTGCGAATATTTTCCTGAATTTCATTCACCAGGCATTGATCGAGTTCTTTACCCACCATGTCTTGGGCAGAAGTTACCATCTCAAAGGGAGAGCGGGACACACCCGTTAATGCGATGCGAGCCTGCTGGATAATTATCCCCTGCATTTGCAGATATACCAGACAGGACACAATCGATTGATCGCTGGGAGTATTCGCAACCTTTTCAATTATTGCCCATTCATTATCACCGAGTGAAATCTCGATCTGTTGTAAATCCTTTAATGATGCGGTAGCGCCATTCATCAGATCAGAAAGATCCAAGCAGGTACCATCTTGTAGCAGCGCTTGCGGATTGATCACAAGTAATCCTGCGACCCATTCACTGAACGTGCTTTTAGCACGCAATGAACCCAGTAAGGTTGTTTCGTTCCTTTCTTGAATGGGAATGTGATCTAAAATCTGGAACAGAAATGATGGTAAAGTTTGTTTGTGATGGATAGACTCTAGAGTTTCGTTAAAGGCAATCGGTAAATTCATATTCTTCTCCAAAATTATGTTCTGTCTAATTATACGTTTTTAAAATGGGGATATTTATTGCATTATCTGTCATCATTATGTTTTATCATTCTTATTCAATTCTACTAAATAAAGGGGGTTTAGAAATAAAGAGAACTATAAATGGTGTCCCTTTTATCTTGTTTTTCCGACTTACTTAAAGAGATAAGATTATAAAGTCTGACAGTCTCAACGAAATAACAGAAAGGAAATGCATGGCAGAAAGCAGCGTTGCATCAACCTCCCAACAGACGGATCGCAATTCGGATGAAATACGATTAATTAGAGCTGCCCGACAAAACCCGAAAGCGTTTGGCGAATTGTATAAGAGGTACGTTGAACAAGTTTTCAAATATCTTTACAGTCGTATTGGCAATGTGCCTGATGCAGAAGATATCACCGCTCAGACTTTTTTAGCAGCTTTTGAATCATTTGACCGGTTTCGAGAGGAAAAGCACTTTGCGGCCTGGCTGTTTTCCATCACCCGTAATAAGGCGATGGATTATTTCCGTACGCGGAATATAGCAACTTCTCTTGATAATGTTCCCGATGCTCCTGTGGAAAATGATCCTTTATCGGCAGTTGTTCAATCAGAGCAGGTTAGTGCTCTGTCAGATTTGATCCAATCGTTGACGGAAGAAGAGCGAGAACTACTGCGCTTACGTTTTTTGGCAGAGATGAGTTTTCCAGAGATAGCCTATTGTCTTCATCGTAATGAAGATGCGGTTAAAAAGTCGATCTATCGGTTGCTGGCGCGGTTGCGTAACCAGTTGGAGGTTTCAAATGAATGAATGGACTTCAACTCCCGAGTTTGAAGAGAATGTTCGCCAATCTTTTGGAGTGCCCGAAATTCGCACAGAATTTGTTAACCAGCTATACGGGCAGTTAATGCAGCAGGCTGATGAAAAATCACGAAGATATCAATCTCGTTCTCGTTTTCGATTACGACCTGCATGGACGATCACACTTGCAATTCTTGCTTTGGTGATTTTTAGCACACTGGTGATAGGTCCACAGCGTGTCTATGCTGAAGTAATGAAACTATTGAGTTATATTCCAGGTGTGGGAATTGTGGAAGAAGGCACTACAATTCGCGTATTAGCTGAGCCGGTAACACAAACCAGAGACGATATCACCTTGACTGTTCATGAAGCGTACCTAACGGATGAAAAGACCATCATCGTCTATTCCATCCAGAATGTTCCCCAGTCAGCTCTTTCCCATGATGAAAGTGTGGTCGGTTGCAGTGACGCGGGCAGTCTGATATTGCCAGACGGCACCAGACTGGAGATCGTAAGCGGTCAGGGATCTGGATATCGAGCTGAACACATTTATCCTGCGATCCCTGAAAGCGTGGATAAGGCTACGTTCGTTTTATCTTGCATTCAAGGGACTTTGCAGGGTAAAGCTCCTGAGAACTGGGAACTTAATTTGCATTTTATCCCCGCTCCAGCTGAACTGACAGCTGCCCCAGTTATCAACCTACCTACTCCAACTGTGTCTATGAGTCAATCTACTGATGCTGACCAATCACAATCACTTCCCAGCGATCCATTTGGTATCCAAATGAGCTTAGATCAGGTCATTCCACTTGATGATGGATACTATCTCATCGGGCATACCTCCTGTTTGGATAGCCGCATAACCGCTGCTTACCCTGGTAGCTGGGCGATGAAAGCTTATGATACCACTGGTCAAGAAATTCCCCTGGAACCGGCACGTTTTCAGGATATTGGATTAGAGAATCCGCAACCCAATCAATGGATTTATAAGCTCTATGGGATAGTTTTCAGTAGTCCTCTGACTGTGCGTACCACCATGATGGCAGTTGAGTTTACGGAACCGGTCCAGTTGGAACTTGATCCACGGACTTATGGTTTTGATGATTTAAATCCACAACCAAGTATTATTCAGATAATGGACCCACTACGCATCGATGTTCTCGGTACACAAGCGCAGGTTGTTCACATTAAATACATGCAACAAGGAGCGTTAAAGGGTTTTGAGTTGGGGATAGAGGCTGAACCAGGGTTGCAGTCGTTGCCATTTTCGCTACAAAGCGCTGTTACTGTTACAGATGGGCAACGTGCCAGCAGTGGTGGCTCCAACCGGGATGAATCTTCTGGGTTGATCCGAACCTATGTGTTGAGTGACGGGCAGATGTCATTTCCTTTGTCGTTGAGTGCTACCTATGCTGATCTATCCGGCATCTGGGAAACCAACTGGACCCCACCCACAGTCACCTCAAATCTGATTCCGACAGCAGTTTCTCAAGCTTGTTTATCGTTGGATGAATGGAAGATGGCTACCCAGAACCCAACGGATTTGCCCCTTGACTTGGAGGGCAAGGTCCTTTTAAGCCGGAGTGCATTGTCGCCCAACCCAACGTTGTTCATCGCAAACCTGGATGGCAGCGGAGAAAACGGTCTGGTGTATGGATATGGATCCTTGTCACCGGACGGTTCAAAGCTCGTTTACAGCGATGAAAATTCCAATATCCTTATCATGGATGTCGATAGTGGACGAAAAACGGCTATCACGAACAGCTCAAGGGATTCAAATCCAATCTGGTCTCCAGATGGCAAGCAAATTGCGTTCATGCGTTCAACAGAAAATCAGCAGATTTTTATAATGAATGCCGATGGCACGGATGTGATGCCGCTAACCCTTGCTGCTGAGTCAGCTCAACTGGCTGGCTGGTCACCTGATAGCAGCCAAATTCTATATGGGGCAAAGGATGAAAGAGGAGCCACGAAAGAACGCCTGATAAATATCGCAACCGGAGATATCACGGATTTATTCTCTGTTGATTTCGATGCACCATCACCAGCTTTTTCACCAGATGGTCAGTGGATTGCCTATCTTGAT
>DMDF01000052.1 GCA_003446605.1 Anaerolineaceae bacterium | reverse complement strand
CATCACCTCGCTGATCACGGATTATTTTCAGGGCAAAGAACGAGCTGACCTGGTGGGATATTCCTTCGCTCTTTCCCATTTTATGGCAGTTATCACCCCACCGCTGGCAGCGGTAATTGGAGCGCAAAATTGGCGGGACGCTTTTTGGATCTACGCTATTGCTCCAGTGGTGTTGGTACATGCTATGATCGCCTTACCCACAACTCCGCATATCAAGCAAGACAACGTGCTGGAGAAAGTAAAAACGCCCATCCCACCTGTCGTGTTGGGATATTCTCTGGCAGCGCTGGTCATGATGGTGTTTTTCTTTATCATCATCACCGACTTGCCCTACCTGATCGAGACCAAAGCAGGCATTTCCCCCATCGTATCGGCATTTGGACTTTCCGTGTCCACGTTCGGTTCCACGCTGGCTGGGCTGGGTTTTTCACGAATTTATATAAAACTGAAAAAATGGACCATTCCGATCGGTTTGGCTACCAGCGCGATCGGTTTTTTCATGATGACCTACAGCGGGCAGGGAACTGTGGTGCTGATCGGACTACTAGGCGCCGGATTAGGGGTCGGGTTGTTGATATCTTTGATCCTGCTGGAAACTGCCAATGCAGTAGGTACAGCTGATAGTACTGCAGCAGTGGGAGTGGTGAACAGCGCGTTTTCGATCGGCATCTTTTTATCCCCGTTCTTCTACGCCAGTCTGCCGCGTTTGTTTGGCGTGCCGCAATCCATCCATTTCAACTTTCAGTTTGCCAGTATCGCCTTTTCCCTTTGTGCAATCTTTGCTTTGCTATCAACAATACTCGGTCGAAAAAGAAGTGATGTCAAACCGTTAGAATGACTACTATGGCTATTTTTATGCGTTTAAAAAGCTCTATTGTGGTTCCCACACATTGCGTGTGGGGTCGTAACCGATATCTTTCAGCCAATCTCCAACTACCAGTCCCATCAAAAAACCCTTGCCATCCTGATCCAAACGCACATACAGGCTGACTGCCAGATCACCAGCCTCTGAAAAGAAAGGGGTGGTGACCGTCGCACCGCCCTGCAAAGAAGCGTTGCTGCGCTCAGCGATGGAATAGGTGGCGGTGAGCAGCCATTCTTCCATGGCAGGCCAGGTATCTTTAAATATACTCGTTAGCAGCAGCTGAAAATAGACATACTGCTGGTCAGCGAATTCAGAACTGGCATCAATGGGCAAATAGATGAATGTGCGTGCAGCTTGAATATCTTCGGCAGCTCCCAGCATTTGCAGGCTGGCGGTCCCATCCGGTGAAGCTGCGGTCACGATGGGTTGCCCAGAATAAGTATCTTCCTCATTAAAATTGAAATTATATGTGCGGAAGGCACTGCTGATAGTCTCTCGGGTGGCATGGGGAAAAGCTTCCGCGACTGTGATCGAATCCACTTTACTTGAGCCAGAGCAAGCGCTGAGAACGATTGTTATGATAATCAGGCTGGTGAACAGCACCAGCAGGGGAGTATGTTTTCGCATGGGTTCCTCATTATTTAAATTTGCTATTTTACAATAACAGCTCCATTATGCCATTTTTCAGGCGAAGCGCAAGGCGTTTTATTGAAATGCGCATAGACAAACTTATGGTATAATAAACAAAATAACAACGATCCGTATCTCAAAGAGAGCAAATGTACTGAAACAGGGTAAAAGATTGATATTGCCGGGGGGAAGGTCTTTTTGAGATGAGCGAATGAGCCACTTTTTCATGTGAAAAGTAATCAAGCTGCTCCCATCAAAAATAGGATGGATGAGATTCTATTTTCCCAATCCAGAAAGGAGAAAGAGCATTGGTTAGAGTAGAGAAACGAAATGGAGAAAGCGAAGCACAGATGTTCCGGCGTTTTCGCAATCGCGTCGTGCGCAGCCAGCTGTTATCCACGGTGCGCAAGAAACGCTGGCACGTATCGAAAGGGGAACAAAAACGGATAGACCAGAAAAAAGGGATTCGTAGAGCACAAAAACGCCAGAGTAAAAATTACCGATAGCGAAATAAAGTAAGATTTCAAAGAAAGGAGAATCAGATGGAGGATAACAATGCACCCAGGTTTAAAAAAGATGATTGGATCGTACATTCCTACCACGGTGTCAGCCGGATCGAGGGTATCGATCGAAAATGTCTTGAAGGGAGAGAAAGAACTTTCTTCAAGGTAAAAACGGATGACCTGACCTACTGGTTGCCGGTGAATGCTATAGATGTACAGCATATTCGTGCCATTTCATCTGTTTCAACCTTGAATAAAGCGCTCACTACTATCCGCCGCAAACCTAAAAAGCTGGGATCTGATTATCGCATTCGAAAAGCACGAATTACGGAAATATTTAACAATAGCAGCCTGAACGCGAAAGCGGAACTCATTAGGGACCTCAATGGACGGTGTGCCAAACACCGTGACAATATCTACGAGGAAAACATGCTGGACAAATTGAAACAGCAGTTCGTTGATGAGTTAACAGTAGCAACAGATTGCAGTCAGGCAGAAGCGAAAAAAAAGCTGGAAGATGCCTTGCAGACTAGCGTATCCAAGATGGAAACGGCAGCATAAAACGGAATTTTGTGAAAAAAAAACAAACTAAAAACAGCAAAAGCTATTGCCAACGATTCAAACTAGCGAATCGTGTAAACTGATGCGCACCAAGGGTAATAAAGGGCAGCTGGATGATATGAAAGAAGTGCAGGGTAAAAAAACATAAGCAGAAAATTGAACGCCTGGTACTCTACCTCTAAAATCGTGAAAAAAGAGTGATTGCATAATATCTGGTAATTCAGGTTTATAGATGCATTTATAGTCTGTGACCATTGTTGGTGTCCATCCCCGAGAAGAAAACATAAACCTTCCTGCCATCTTACCGTATAATTGAAGTACCTTTTTCAAGGATGGTAGGTGGTTATGACAAAATATGTGGGAGTTTTAACTGCCGGCGGTGATACGCCCGGCTTGAACGCTGCTCTGCGTGGGCTGGGAAAGTCAGCCCTGGGTGAATATGACATGCAGTTGATCGGTTTTTATGACGGCTTTCGGGGATTGATGAATGATCGTTCGGTAATTCTGGATGAACAGCACTTATCTGGTATTCTTACCTTTGGAGGCACCATTTTGGGCACCAGCCGGGATAAACCACACCGTATGCCAGTAGGCGATAAACTGATGGATATGACGGATGCCATGCTGGAGGTGTACGGGAAGCATCACCTGGATGTGTTGGTATGTATCGGTGGGGGAGGCACGCAGAAAAACGCGCATCGTTTGATGCAAAAGGGGCTGAATGTCATCACCATTCCCAAGACCATTGATCGTGATATCGCCATGACCGATACGACCATCGGTTTTGATACTGCCCTTGGTATTGCCACGGATGCCGTGGATCGACTGCACAGCACTGCACACAGCCACCACCGCATCATCCTGGTGGAATTAATGGGACACAACACCGGCTGGTTAGCATTGGGTGCTGGGGTAGCAGGGGGCGCGGATGTGATTCTCATCCCTGAGATCCCTTATGACCCCGCCTCCATTGCGGAAGCTATTCTTGCACGGGTGCGTAGCGGAAAACGTTTCAGCATTATCGCCATTTCGGAAGGGGCAATGACACGTACTGCTGCGGCAGAGCTGGATGGCTTGATGAAGCAAAAAAAGGATGGCAAAACCAAAGAGGAAAAAAAAGCCGCTGCTGCCAGTATCGAAGCATGGCAGGTTGGTCAATCCAACAAAACCATTGCCCTGGCACAGCAGTTGGAGAAATTGACCGGGCTGGAATCACGCGTCACAATTTTGGGTTATGTACAGCGTGGTGGGATTCCCTCTGCTCGTGATCGCCTGCTGGCTACAGAACTGGGTTCCGCGGCATCTTCGTTTATCGATAAAGAAAAATATGGATCGATGGTAGCGGTGCGAGGTGAGAAAATGGAGGCAGTGCCATTGGAGAAAGTAGTCGATCGCCGGCGCACCGTTCCTCTTGATCATTCATGGGTCAAAGCTGCCAAACGGGTGGGAACCTGTTTGGGCGATGAATGAATTAAAAAAGAGGCTGTCCCAAAAAGTTGGAAAAAATATAAATATTTTTAAAAGTGGAGAGAATTTCAAAAAATGTCCGTAAATTGATACAGAATCCCAAAAATATTCGAATTTTTCATACAAAGTGGAAGATAAAAAGAGGCTGCGCTACAAATTTTTAGACAGCCTCTTTTTTGTTGAAAGGTAATTTATTTACCCACGTAGAAATGGAAATAAACCTCAAAGAAAGATTCATTCGCTCCATTTTTGAGATACCAGCGAGTGGTGTATTCACCTGCTTTATCGGGAGCGATAGAAGGAAGATCAAAGCACCATTTTTCACCGGGTTTGACCGTGTCTCCTATATTGAATTTGGTGGCATCCCACCATAATTGCTGACCGCTCACGTATTGCAGATAGTACTTCGTGGTCCACTCGGATGACCCGATATTGCTGAGACAAACATGGAAGGCAAAGTTTTCCTGGGATTTCAATACAGTACCGTCAACAGGGCTTTGCATATTCCATTTGGCTGCATCGCCAAAGTGCTGTACTGTGGCGGTCGGACCCAAAGGCTGGGCGGTTGGAGAGGGTTGTGAGGTGGCTGTGGGTATACTTGGATCAACCGTGGCTGTTGGGGGTAGGGTTGGTATGGTAGTAGCGGTAGGTTCAGGAGTAGATGTGGGTGGTTGTACTCCAGCTGTCTGGGTCATGCTCACCTCGACGGTTTCTGCAACCTGGGTAAATACTACATTAGGGTCCTGGGTCGGTTCCGCAGCAGCTCCACCTGAACATGCGCTCAGGAGGAGAACTCCAATTACAAGCGGAAAGAGCCAGAATATCTTTTTTGTTCGTTTTTGCATAATTCGATTTCTCCATCCAAAAATTGAACTTGTATTATACACGAAGAATGATGCAGGAAAAGTATTGAAGAATTACACATCAATAAGCATACCACGCACTTTAAATTGTATCAAATCGGGGTTATTCCTCAAATAGGGCATATTTTTTCTCCTGCTCCTGTCTGAACTGCTGGGTGTACAGATTGTAATATTTCCCTTTTTTCTTGATCAATTGACTGTGATTGCCCATTTCACTGATCTGCCCATTTTCGATCACAAAAATACGGTCTGCTTTTTTAATGGTCGAAAGGCGGTGAGCAATGATGAAGGTGGTGCGACCCTGCATGATGGTTTCAACCCCCTGTTGGATGGTGGCTTCGGTCAGTGTATCCACGGAGGAGGTGGCTTCATCCATGATGAAGATTTCCGGGTCGGATAACACCGCCCTTGCCAAACTGATCAGTTGTTTTTGCCCGACCGAGAGCAAGACACCTCCTTCCCCAACCTGTTCTTCATAACCGCGTGCCATTTTTACAATGAAATCATGGGCTCCGGTCAATTTTGCAGCAGCTATGATATCCTCATCCGTGGCATCCAGCCTGCCATACGCGATATTTTCTTTGATGGTGCCGGAGAAAAGATGGGGAGTTTGCAGTACAACACCCACCCGCGATTGGATGGCGCTCAATGAAAAATCGGTATAGTCCTTGCCGCTGATCAGAATGCGCCCGCGTTTAGGTTCAAAGAAACGGCAGATCAAGTTCACAATGGTGGTTTTTCCTCCACCGGTAGAGCCAACCAATGCAATAGTTTCTCCATGTTTCACTTTGAAATTCAAGTCTTTGATCACGGGAGAATTATCCTCGTACCAGAAGGATACTTTTTCGAATTCGATATCACCGCGCATGGAGCCGGGATCATAAGCTTCCGGTTTATCCTTTACGTCAGGGGTGGTATCGATCAATGAAAAAATACGTTCCGCGGAGGCGATGGCACGCTGCATTTCTGCGATCACGCGAGCCAGATCCTGGATGGGCCACATCATGGATGTAATATAAGCAAGAAAAGCCTGCATTCCTCCAATGCTGATACCACCGATGCTGGCTTGTGCTCCGCTGTACCAGATCACCCCGCCTAAAGCCAGGGAAGAGATCAACTGCACCGTAGGCAGGAATAGCGCGCTTGTCCATGCAGCCTTATAGGACGCTTTATACATATCCCCGGAAAGTTCGCTGAATTCCCGCAGGTTCTCCTTTTCACGCCCCAGCGCTTTGATAACGCGCACGCCAGTAATGTTTTCATTATAAGATGCCGTGATTTGCGAATTGATTTTTCGAACCGAACGGTACTGGCGTAGGATGCGTACCTGAAACTGAATCCCTGCGAATAAGAGGATGGGTAGAATCGCCAGAACGATCCATGCCAGTTTAGCGTTGATGCGGAACATGAAGTACATGGAAGAAGCGATATTAATAAGACCCCAGGTACCGTCCAGAATTCCCCAGGTGACCAGCTCTGCCACTCTTTCGGTATCATTGGTAACGCGTGACATGATCCATCCTACCGGAGTCTGGTTGTAGTAAGATAACGATAGGCTTTGCAGATGGTTGAACATTTTCTGGCGCAGGTCATAGCGCACCTTCTCACCCACAACGCCAACGATGTAAATAAACGTAAAAACCGTGAACGCTTCAACTATCACCAGCGTACCATACTGGGTAAGAATGTCCAACAAGATACTGGTGTTGCCGGAGAGGATGCCTTCATCAATGATATTTTTGCTGAGGTAGGTCAGGTAGGCGTCAATGATGGATGTGATGATCACCGCAGTCAGGAAAATTGCCATCTTTCCCCAGTGCGGTTTCATAAATTTGATGATGCGCAGAAAGATCTTTCCTGTTGAACCTTCGCGCGAATAATCTGTTTCTTGAAAGGCGTTAGCTGGCACTGCTGATCTCCTTCTGCAGATCTTCCTCGATCTTGGTCTGAATATCAAATATGCTGTGATAGATTCCGTCTTGCTGGATTAGCTCGTTGTGAGATCCTTTTTGGATGATCCTGCCGTTATCCATCACCAAAATGAGGTCGGCTTTCATGATGGTCTGTACGCGATGTGCGATAATGAAAGTGGTGCGATTCTGCATCAAGCTGTGGATGGCAGCTTGAATATGAACCTCGGTTTCAGCATCCACCGAAGAAGTTGAATCATCCAGGATCAGGATGCGCGGATCTTTCAAAAATGTTCGCGCGATCGCGATACGCTGCTTTTGCCCACCTGAAAGGGTTACACCGCGCTCTCCGACCAGGGTCTTATATCCCTGCGGAAACCCCAGGATGACATCATGGACGGCTGCCATCTTTGCAGCTTGCTCAACCTGTTCCTGACTCACTTCTTCCTTAACGCCAAAGGTGATATTTTCATAGATGGAACGAGAGAAGAGGAACGGTTCCTGTTCCACAATCCCTATTCGTTCGCGCAGAAAACGACGAGAATAAAGGCGCAGATCGTACCCATCCAGCAACACAACGCCTTCAGTGAAATCATAGAAGCGCGGCAGCAGGTTTACCAGGCTGGTTTTTCCTGATCCGGTGGATCCCAATAATGCGATCGCCATACCGGCTTTACATTCGAACGAAATATCGTGCAAAACCTCACTGCCATCCTCATAGTGGAAGGAAACATTCTCAAAGATGATATCTCCGCGAATGGCTTCTTTCCCATGGAAACTGCCTTTATCGAGCGGTTCGCGATCTTCTTTGATAATCTTATAGATACGATCGTATGAAACCAGCCCATTTGACATCTGCACGATCATTCTGCCAAGGTTGCGCAACGGATAAATGATCCACACGACCAGACCGGCGTACGCCATGTAGGTACCGATGCTAATGTCTCCACTGATCGCCATGCGGGCGCCGATATAATAGCCAGCCAGCAACTGAGCTCCGCACAAAACATCTGAAATTGGCCAGAACAGCGAATGGATGGTCAATAACTTTCTACCGCGTTTGTATTTTTCAAGATTATCGCGTTCAAACTTCGTGATCTCGTAAGGTTGGCGGGCGAATGCCTTCACCACGCGAACCCCACTTAAATTCTCCTGCAGCGTGGTCGAGAGAATAGCATCCTGTTCTTGATAGGCTTCATACGCATGGGATACCTTGCGAAAGAAATAAATGGATACAAAAACTACAATGGGTACGACAATGACCGACAGCAGGGCAAGTTTTGTGTTCAGGCGCAGGATGGCGATGAAGTTAACCAGGAATAAAATGATGATCCTGCCTACCCCGATCGCTTGATCAGCATAGAATCGTCGCAAGGCATCCACATCCGAGGTGCAGCGCTGGACGAGGTCACCTGTGTCTGTTTTGGCATGATAAGCAAAAGTAAGGTTCTGGATATGATCGTATAGATAATCGCGCAAGCGTTGGATGGTTCCTTCAGCGGTTTGGGCAGCCGATTTCTGGCTCAGGAAGGTGGCGACACCCTGGAAAAGGAAGAGCAGAATGAACCCCACTGCCACGACCCAAACATCCACCCCTGCAGTTTGGGCAAGCAGAAAATTATCTACGAAGTATTCCAGCAGCAGATAAGTACCTGATTTCGCCAGCGCAGCGACAGTCTGGTAAAGCATGGCGCCGATGTAGAGACCTTGATAGCCGCTCATCAGGTTCCATAGTCCTTTCAGGCGGTTCTCAGTCAGGATAGACTTTATGTCCAGGTTTTTCTTATGGTCGCTCATGATAACTAATCCTTGCTGTATGGAAGGTGTGAAATACGCTTGAATTATACGTGAAGATTATGTAAAAATAGGTTTAAAGTAGTGTAGTACAATAATTGGTATTTGCAGTATCACAACATGGAGGATCTCATGGAAATTCGAGAAGTGGATATGTCAACATCCCAATTTTAGTAC
>DMDF01000132.1 GCA_003446605.1 Anaerolineaceae bacterium | reverse complement strand
TGCGGAGGTTGTCAAAATACGTATCGGCGCTGCCAGCGAAGGATTGGAGGAAGGGGAAATGGAAGTACAGGGGCAGGACCAGGTAACAGGTTTACCACGTTCAATTACGCTGCGCACGGGGGATATAGTGGAAGCTGTGCAAGAATCGCTGCAATCCATTGTAAAACTGGTGCGGCGTACTCTGGAAAAAACACCGCCTGAATTAATTGCGGATATCATGGATCGAGGTGTGGCGTTATGTGGGGGTGGGACGCAGTTACGCGGGATTGATAGATATCTGACAAAGGAACTGGGCGTCCCGGCTTATCTGGTGGATAATCCTACAACCTGTACAGCGGAGGGTGCATCTCGTGCGCTAGGCATGATGGATGAGCTGAAACGCTCCTTACCTTCTTCATAAGGGAAAAACCCGGCTTGTGCCGGATTTTTTTTATGTAAATGGGAAAGGGGATGTTTTTATTTACTGCGCTCACCAGCAGTACGGGTGCAAAAAGGGAGATATGGTTTTTGTGTGTTGCGGCTGCCAGGAAGGTCTACAACGATTAGCTTAATGCTGTAAAAAATACCTTCTTGAACCTAAGGATAGGAATGTGCAATGAAATCAACAAGTACAATTCATATCCCAACAGGAAATATTGCTTTTTCCCCAAAAAAACTTTTCTGGATACTCTTAATCTATGTAAATATTTCTAAATAAATACTATAATTAAAAAAAGAGTTGTGACGTAAAGAAAAATACCACAACTCAGGCATAAAAATGGGGTCAGAAAGCTACAAGAAGGAAAGTAGCAAAAATTTTGCCGCCGCCATAATAATGGAATGATATTGGGGCTTTAAAGGGAATGGTACGAGATAAATCTTAAAAAAAATAGTAACGAATCAATAGAATAAATTATTAATTTTCCCGCTTCTTAATCTCAATATCTCCAAGAATAGTGGAGGAGACAATGAATAACAATGGGATTTTTAATAAACTATTTCCGTTCTTGATGATTGCCTTGTTACTGTTATTGATGGTTCATCCCAACCAAGTCTTTGCTGAAGGAGAATACCCAGTAGAAGAACCAAATGACGAAGTATTGGTTGATGAGGATATCATTGAAGAACAAACTGGCGAGCAAACAACATTAGAGGAAGTTCCAGCCCAGGAAGAAGGGATGCTTGCTGAAGAAATATCTAGCAACGATGACGAAGATGACCCTGTTTGTGAAGAGGAAACCACTGAGATAGAAGTAACTGTTGAAGAAAATGATCTTCGTGAAATCGTTGCGGAACTAAATGAAGCGGATGCTGTACTGACGGATGGAGAAGGAAATCTTGTTTCGTTGGCTTCGAATGAAGCAGTTGAAGCGCTCACCTCTTCAGATCCATGGTTTATTGGGTCAGATGGAAAAACATATCGCTATTACCCCCCTAATGCCGTCTTACCGATAGATTGTGAAAAAGATACCGTTGTATGTACTGAAAGTGCTACCCCCATTCAGGATGCTATCGATAATGAATATTCAGAAGGTACCACAATACATATTGAAGCCGGTGAATACGAAGAACAAATTCTGATCACAAAGAGCCTGACATTGGACAGCAAAGCGGGCGCCATCATTAGAGCTCCTGCCGGTGCCGTTTCGTCTTATCAATTCCCTGAGAGTGCTAACCGTTGGGAGCCGGTAGTGATGGTCAACGGATATGACAATGTGATCAATGTAAATATTTATGGTTTGACCATTGATGGTGGTAACCGTCAGCCAACCTCTGGCTTCCGTTCTGCAGGCATCCTACTGCGTAATGTTGAAGGGAACGTTATCGGGAATACCGTTAAAAATATGTACCAGGATGGTGCCGAGACCTTTGGAATTAGTGTGTACGGCAATTCAGATCTGAACATCGGAGAAAACTCAATCAGCGGGTACAGCCGCGGCGGCATAACAGTTAACGGAGATAATGGCGATTTACCCGATCCGACAGCGAAAATTTACGAAAACACTGTTACAGGACCTGGGATGGATGTTCCTGTTCACTGGGCACCTAACGGTATTCAAATTGGGTGGGGTGCATCTGGGGATATTATAGGCAATGATGTTAGTGGGAACAGCTGTAACGATACGGACTGGTCAGGAAGCGGTATCATTGTAGCAGCTGCGGATGATGTTACTGTTGCAGACAACAATGTTCACCACAATGAGATTGGTATCAGTGTAATCGGAGATATCTTCTATGGCACACAAGATACAGCGGAGCGGACTTCGATTCTCTCCAATCGCGTTGCGAACAATCATTGGGGCATTACCATTCAGGACCTCTCAGTAGATACCCAAATTGTGGAAAATGAGATTACTGCTAACGTTGTTGATGGGATTGATGTAAACTGGACGCATGGCTTGGAGTACGAGCCCACTAATACGACTATCCAAGGTAATATGATTTATGGTAATAATCTCTCTGGTGCTGCTGACAGTGGCGGATTGTGGGTCAAACTTACCAAAGATGAAGTTGTTTCTGCCCTATATAATTACTGGGGCTGTGATGGTGGACCTGGTACACCGGGGTGTGACCTAATTGTGGGGCAAGGTCAAGTTAGTTACACTCCTTGGTTGATAGACCCGGATGCAGATCATGTATTTGAGAGCAGCGATGGCACTGGTAACTATGTGGATAATTGCCCGGCAACCTACAACCCCGACCAAAAAGATAGCGACGGCGACGGCATCGGCGATGCTTGCGATGTAAACCCCACTCCATATACTCCTACCCCAGTATATAAACCAAAATCTACGGTTGTTGTTACCTCGACTAATGAAAGAGGACATGCTACTGCCGGTGCCACGTTGAGGGCTGGTCAGTCTGTTGTATTCGAATTCAATGTGGAAACTAGTGATGCATTCAAGGAAGAAGCTAGAAAAGAAGCTCGGAAAGCAGTTGATAATCTGAAGGGAATAAGTAATGAGGAAAGGGGAGCTGCCCTGAGTTTTATTGAGCTTCTTATAGATGAACCTGCTGAAGTGACGGTTGAAATCCCTGCAGATGCAGCTTCCGAAGGTAGCCAAATCACTGTCCAGCATGAAGCAGATGCGAACCTGCTGCCTGCAGAGCTAAAGGATGTTGTTTTTCTAGGGTCGTTGCTTGCCATCGAAGGTGTTGATACAGCAGGCGAGGAAATAAAAGAATTTGATAAGGAAGTGACAATCAGCTTTTTATTACCTGAAGGGCTTATTATTCCAACCGGTATGGACCTCGCTATACAGTACTACGATAAGGATGCCGGCACATGGGCTACCATGCCCCTTGTTGTTGAAGGTGGGGTTGCTTCTTTTAATACTGCACAAATAGGAATATATGCGCTGGTACTGATCTAGTCTGAGACCGCAACGAAATATCTATACTTATGGGAATTAGGTTTGTCCCTAAATGACATAACCTTTATAAACTAGCTCAATTTAGATGAGCTGAAACGTTCCCTACCTTATTTGTAAAGAGTAAAGAAAACCGGCACTAGCCGGTTTTCTTTTTATGTATATGGGAAGGGTACTGGTTTTATCTGCGGCGATTGCTGCGCCCACT
>DMDF01000191.1 GCA_003446605.1 Anaerolineaceae bacterium | reverse complement strand
CGTCTCAACAGCCAGGTCACCTCGTGCAACCATCACTCCATCTGCGCAATCGACGATGGATGCCATATTCTTAACTGCCTCAGGTAGTTCAAGTTTTGCAATAATCGGTGTATCTGCCTTCTCAGGATCGATTTCGAGAATGGCATTTCTAACCAATTTCACATCGGATGCATCACGAACAAATGAAATGGCAATCGCATCTACCCCTTGCGATAAGCCGAAGGCAAGGTCTTCGCGATCTTTTTCCGTGAAACCCGGGATGTGTAGGCTGATACCGGGCAAATTCACGCCTTTATTCGATTTTAGGATACCTCCTAGGGTAACCTTTGCCAGTGCCTGATTTTCATGGACGTCAATGATCTCTATTTCCAATTTACCATCATCCAACATTACGCGATTTCCCTTTGCAAGGGAGGAAAAAACATCGGGAATGTCAAGGGGAATGGTTGGGATATCATCATGCAGGAACTTTTCCATATCTGCCTGAGAACATACAAAGCGAATAGTCTGACCTGCTTTGAGAGGCATAGAGTCGTTCGGAAGATCCCCTACTCTTAATTTGGGACCCTGTAGATCCTGCAGAATAGGAATAGACTCACCGGTTTTCTGCGATATATCTCGTAGGAGTTTGATCAATTCTCCATGGCTTTCGTGGGTGCCATGAGAAAAGTTTAACCTAGCTACATCCAGCCCGCTTGTTATCAGGTCTTCTAGAACCTGTGCGCTATCACTGCTGGGACCTAATGTAGCAACAATTTTTGTACGACGATTATTTGTAATGTTAGAAAAGGAAACCATATTATTCTAATAATAATACATTTCTAATTCTTTCAAGTGCCCAATCGATAGTAGTCTTATCAATTATCAACGGGGGAGCAAAACGGATGGTTGTCTCATGCGTCTCTTTTGCGAGGACCCCTGATTTTTGAAGGTTCTCACAAAAACCACGTGCACCCCCTGCTTCAGCTTTCAGTTCTACACCGATCAACAACCCCTTGCCGCGCACTTCTTTGACATACTTGCTGGGAATTTCAGAAAGCTGATCCTGGAAATATTCTCCCATTGTCTCAGCGTTTTCAATTAAATGTTCTTCTGTTAGGACATTTAAAGAAGCCCGTGCAACCGCTGCTGCCAGGGGATTCCCACCAAATGTCGAGCCATGTTCCCCTGGTTGGAATAAACCCATGATTTCGCGACTTGAGAGAACTGCCGATACGGGATAAAAACCACCTCCCAATGCTTTCCCTAAGATCATCATATCAGGGCGAACATTTTCATGATCGCATGCGAATAACTTACCTGTTCTTCCCAGCCCCGTCTGGATCTCATCGGCAATAAAAAGAATATTATGCTTATCACAGATCAAGCGAACCTTTTTAAGATATCCTGCGGGAGGGATGATCACTCCACCTTCACCTTGAATAGGTTCGATCATCACCGCAGCGGTGTTGGGTGTGATGGCTGCTTCCAGAGATTCTGCATCTCCGTAGGGGATCGAGATGAAACCTGGTGTAAAAGGTCCAAAATCATCTTTATAGAACGCTTCGGAGGAAAATGAGATGATGGAGATGGTGCGACCATGAAAATTCCCATCTGCGACAATGATCTCTGCTTTATACTTGGGTACTTTCTTGGTAACATAAGCCCATTTTCTGGCAAGTTTTAGCGCTGTTTCAACTGCTTCAGCGCCACTGTTCATGGCTATGACCATCTCATAGCCGGATAATTCCGCCAGTTCTTTATAAAATAGGGGCAATTGGTCATTCCGAAATGCGCGTGAAGTCAGTGTTAGCTGGCTGGCTTGATCAACCAGAGCTTTTAATATTTTGGGATGGACATGACCCTGATTGAGAGCGGAATAAGCGCTCAAACAATCCAGATAGGTATTTCCATCTACATCCGTTACCCATACCCCTTCTCCTTTTGAGATCACCACATCCAGTGGTTTGTAGTTATGGGCACCATATTGATCAGCAAATTGAATATAATCAGCGGTTTTCATTAAGGTTATCCTTGAAGTAAACGGAGAAGAATTGCTTTTTGAGCGTGTAAGCGGTTATGCGCTTGGGGGAACAAGCGTGAATGGCTCCCATCTGCAACCTCATCGGTTATTTCCTGTCCACGATGAGCGGGCAGGCAGTGCAATACAATAGCTTCTGAGTCTGCTTCTGAAAGCATGGCTTGATTGACCTGATAGGGTGGGAAAACTTTTTCGCGTTTAAGGGCTTCCTCTTCCTGCCCCATACTGGTCCACGTATCGGTATAAATCACTTGCGCCCCAGCAACTGCCTGATGAGGATCGCGCAGGAATTTTAAACTGCTACCTGAAGAAGTGGCAAATTCACGAGCCAATTTTATGGTATTTTCTGGGAGATCATATCCCTCGGGGCTGGCAATGGTAAAGTTGAGACCCAATTTTGCACAAACATGCATCAGAGATACTGCGACGTTGTTTCCATCACCAACATAAGTTACATTTAAACCGGGAAGTGACTCGAAATTCTCTTTGATGGTTAAGATATCTGCCATTGCCTGGCAGGGATGGTTGTAATCACTCAATCCATTGATGACGGGAACATCCGCCCATTTAGCCAGTTGAAGGACATGGTCGTGCTCAAAGACGCGTGCCATAATACCCTGGACGTAACCTGAGAGCACACGGGCAACATCAGCAATTGACTCCCGTTTTCCCAGACCAATTTCATTGGGTGAAATGAAAAGGGCATCCCCACCCAGATGGCGCATAGCCATATCAAAACTGATTCTAGTGCGCAAACTGGGTTTATTAAAGATCATACCTAAAACTTTACCCTTTAGAAGGGGCTGGTTGCCGTGTTCAAAGTACTCTTTTTTCAACTTTACAGCTAGGTTAAGCAGTTCGTTTAATTCATCGGGAGAGTAGTCAGCGATTGCCAGGAAATCTTTTTTCATGTTATCCTCATTAATAGATTCAATACCAATCAGTATATCACCCGTAAAAATAGAGCGTTAAGAGTAACTTCGTAAATCGTGAATACGATTATTATAAAAAAGCTACTTACTTTTTGCCTTTCGAACAGCGGAGTTGTGGAGCACTCTCCCTACAATCGATGAAAAAGCTTTTAGTAATTTTCCCTCAGTTCCAGGAACGATAGAGAATTTTTCTTTTTTAATTCCGTTAATAATGGTATCTGCAACTGCAGAAGCGGATAAAAGCCCACCACTTTCTGTAATTGCTTTCGTGATAGCAGGTTTAATAGTATTTTCAAATTCCAATTGTGGAGTATCGGTGTCAGGAGGATAAACAACAGAAATTTTGATGTTGTACACTGCCAATTCGGTTTTGAGAATGCTTGAAAAAGCATTGACGGCATATTTTGAGGGCGCATAAGCAGAGTATCCATAGATAGGTACCACCCCAGCCAGCGAACTGATATTTACAATATAACCTTGTTTCCGTTCAACCATGTAAGGTGCGACAATTTTTGTAGTAAATACGGTTCCTAAATAGTTAATGCGTATGACATCATCATAAACCTGATGATCAAGAGAGATGAATTCTCCGGGATGTGCGATACCAGCGGAATTTACCAACAAATCCGGTGCACCATATTGGGCGATTGCTTTTTCTAATGCGATTTTCAACGCAGAATAATCAGAAACATCTGCCTGAATGGTGATGATTCGTTGGTCTTTATGTAGCTTCACTTTCTCTAATTCTTGGGAAGCTGATTGCAGGGTGTTTTGACGGCGCGCGAGGATCCATACATTGGTGCCCAGAGCAACTAATTTTTCGGCAACAGCGAGACCGATGCCACTTGAACCACCGGTAATGAGTGCGGTTTTATTTTCGAAGTTTTTCATGATTCGCTCCAATACTTCAAATTAATGACAGGTAGAGCAGGAACCACCACTGCATGAACCACAATTGTGTGAGGAATGTGCGGAATTACCGGATTCGTTATGGGCAAAAAAAGAAGAAAGTTTCCGTTTCGATTGAGATTGTGCACATTGTGGGCAGGCGATGGGATCATCTGCTTGAGAGAAAGATCTTAATTGATCAAATGTTGCTCCGCAGTTCTGGCAAATATATTCGTAGATAGGCATGGTCGTATCCTTTCACAAATCGTGATTGTAATAGTGAAAAGGCAAAGAGTCAAATCATGATCTACCGGATCTGTTTTCTAACTAATTATCGCCTTCAAGCTAGTTTTATCTAGAATTACGACTTCTTTCAACACCCTCAGAAAAGGGTTTATTATCCTTTTCTATTATCATTTCGTGAATAAAGAATGACTTGGTTGCAATCAATCTGAAATTACGAATGAAACAGTGAAGACTTCAAGTGGTTCCACGCCTTCTTCAAAAGAGCGATGATATTGAAGTTGTAGGGTGGTTTCTCCGCTTTGGATCGCAGAAAAAGTGAAAACGAATTCGCCTGAAGCACCTACGGGGCTATTTTCATCTGTATTCGAATCCATGGATTCTTTTTTGACGTATTCAATATCGCCAATCTGCTTAAAGAAATTCTCATCAATTTCTTTTATATCCCATGCATATCCTGTTGTAATATTCCCTTCGAGCCGGATGGTGATCGTAGCTCCATTTTTCAGGGAGACTGATGTGCCATTGTCTTTTCCAGTTAGTTCGATATCCATATCATCATTTCTATTCATGTCTTGCGTTGTGCAGCTTGAAAAGATCAGCGCTGTGATCAGAACCAGTAGTGAGGTAACTAAATAATTACTTTTCATTTCAACCTCTCTATAAATATATAGAGGGATGATAACATCACCCCTCTATTAAGCAAACATATTATTTGACCAAAAAAGTGGTATAGGTGCTGAATGTTTGCCAGGCACCATCTATGTATGCCCTTGCTCTCCAGCGATAATGAGCACCTTTTTGTAAGGTAGTTGACGGCGTACTGTAACAATACGATCCTTCACAAACGCTGGATGGAACCGATATGCTATATACTCTATCTGCACTGGTATAGGGATACTTAAAAACATCATAGTAATATTTTGTTGCATCCATTACCTTTGTCCATTTATACGTTGGGGTTTGGTCGTAGATAGTTCCACTATACGGATTAATAAGACGGGGTGTCAAATTGACATAAAATGTGCTGTATGGGCTGAAGCTTTGCCAGGTGTCTTCAACGTACGAACGAACTCTCCATTTGTAGTTTGTATTGCCAGCTAATTTCGTAGCAGGAGTGCTGTAACAATAATGATCATCACAGGCGGATGATTGGACGATTATGGCGTAGATTTTTTTTGTGTCTTTGTACAATTCATAATAGTATTTAGTGGCAACCTTAATTTTTGCCCACTTGTAGGTAGGTGTTGAATCTTGAGTTGAACCTCCGTTGGACGGTTCTAGAGGATTGGGAATTGTCGTTACCCAAAAACCTTTGTCGGAGCTAAAGGTTTGCCAGACACCATCTACGTATGCTCTTACCCTCCACTTAAAATCTCCACCTGTTAGTTTGGTTGCGGGGGTGCTGCTACATTCGGTTGCATTGCATGCACTGGTAGACACAGTGATGCCGTATATTTTTTTAGGGGTTGTGGAAGGATAGGTATTGTAAACCTCATAATAATATTTGGTAGCAGTACTGATCGGTCTCCATTTATAAGTTGGTGTTATATCGGTTGAATCTGCTAGAGGACTGATGGGGTCAGGTATGGTATCAAGGGCGAAAAATTTGTAGTCAGAGAATGCATACCAAGTGTTCCCAATGTACGACCGAATGTGCCATTTATAACTTGTGCTGCTAGCTAATTTTGTAGCAGGTGTGCTGCTGCAGGAATCTACACCACAAGCACTGGAAGGAATCGTTATACTGTAGACCTTCGTTGAACCCTTGTAGAGTTCGTAATTATATTGAGTAGCTTCGTTTACTTTTGACCATGTGAATGTCGGGGTAGTGTCCTCAATAGTTCCGCTTGGTGTTAATAAGGTGGGATAGGGGTTAATTGGCTTAAAGTAGCGATAGGTACTGAAAGTCTGCCATATACCATCTATACCGGCTCTTACCCTCCAGCGATAATAGTTTGTACTGTAGTCAAGGTATTTTCCTGGATACATTGTACAGGGTGAAGAGGGGCAGGATGACCCAGCCAGAGTTGCACTGAACACTTTTGCATCGCTTGTATAAGGGTAACGATAAACCTCGATCTCATATTGATCAGCGTCATACACTTTAGAAAACGAAAAATCGGGCGTTGTGTCGAGAATATTCCAGATTGGCGATATGGGATTGGGGACTGGGCTGACCACTGAGAAATATTTATATGCGCTAAAAGATTTCCAGGCGCTGTTCACGTATGCTCTAACCCGCCATTTATAGTTACTGCTAGTAGTTAATTGGGTTGAAGGGGTACTGGTGCATTCAGATGTAGTGCAAGCACTGGAATTAACGGTGATAGCATAAACCTTGGTTGTTCCTCTGTATAGTTCATAGTAATACTTGGTAGCACCACTTACAGGAGTCCATTTATAGGTTGGTGTTGCGTCGGCTGTATCTCCAACAGGTGAGGTTGCCTGTGGAACACTGCCATCCTTGTAAACCACAGCTGAAGTACCTTCCCCAATGCGGGAAGTATTGTATTTGATGCGCATGTAGCCATTTTCACCCCAGGATGGTCCCCAGCTATTGCGCAGGATCCAGCTCTGTGTGCTGTCATCCCAGCCAACCAGGATGATTTGATGATAGGTGCCATAAGTTTCATTGGTAGAGAAAACTCCCCCCGAATAGCGTTGGAATGCAGGTCCCACAATCATGCGCGCTGTTACAGGTCCATACTGGAGGATAGCTGCTTTGATCTGTTCAACGGTAGCGAGTGAGCCTTGTGAGAGGCTGATGTACGTCCACCCGGTCAATCTGTAAGGATGACTGTAAGCACTAGGGCAGGAGCTATTGGTGGCAAGGTACGGTTTGGAAGACTCCAAAACTGCGCCAATAGCTGTCTGATTATTGGCAAGCCGATCGTAATGGTACATATGCGCTGTGAGACCGCCGCTGCAGCTCCAGCCGCTTCTATTGCAAGAGACAAGGAATTGCTCGGAGAGGTCTGTCATGGGACCGCCAGCAATCTTGATGGCAGATTCCATAACCCCGACCGTACCAAATGCCCAACAGCTGCCGCAGGCGCCCTGGTCTCGGACTGCAGGTACAACGCCCTGGGTACGCCAGTCAAAGGAAGAGGGCATGTTATTTACATCTACATCCAGATCGTCAAAGGCACTTTCTTGTGATAGGGTTTCGTCTTCCTGGGAAGAGGCAGACAGGACTCGCACCGGGGTAGGGTCACTCAAGTCAAGAATGGGGTTGGCGGCAGGGAGCGAAAGGGAGATGGTAGTCTTGATCTGACTGGCGGGTTCAAAAGGACGCTGATAGACCAGCGCGATGGACATATCGCCGCTCTGGTCAGGGGAGAGGAGCATGCTCTGGATGACCGGGGTACCGATACCGAATTCAGAGGAATAGCTGGTGAAGGAGGGATCGACGGCAAGTGTGGCATTATTACTGGAGCTGGAAAGGAAATCCCAGGAGTAACCGGTGGAGATACGCGATTCGAGGTGGAGGGTGAAAGGAGTACCGTCCGACGGTAGGGAAATCAGGATTTCAGTCGGTCCCCCCAAAAAATCAAAGCCATCAATGGCGGAATCGTACAAGATCGTGCGAAGTTGGTCGAGGTCACGGGAACCAGAGAGGATGAGCTGGTTGTCGGAGAATTGAGCGGTGACCTGTTGTGCAACGAGGGAATCCGCCTGAGCGTTGACCGATTGGGAGGCAGTGGCGCGGGAGATATCATCCAATTTGACGACCAATTCCCAGGCGAATTGATTGTCAGGTTGAATAGTGGGCTCTACTGTGGGCAGTTCAGTGGGGAGCGGAACATCGGTAGGAATCTGAGTTGGTTCAAAGGTAGGCTCGGTAGTAGGTTCAGG
>DMDF01000196.1 GCA_003446605.1 Anaerolineaceae bacterium | reverse complement strand
CCTATCCATCCGGAAACCTGCATATCGGGCACTGGTACGCCATGACGCCCTCGGATGCAGGTTTCCGGATGGATAGGGCAGCATGGTCATGGCGTAATATTTCTTGCGAGACTTGTCGATATCCGCACGGTAGAGTCCATCGGCTTCCCATTTCTTCTGCCATTTGGATTCGATCTTAGCTGGAATATAACGTGGTGTATGTGTTACGGGCATAGATTCAACCTCTCTTATTAAGTAAAAAATCCTTCATCCTCAGGGACGAAGGGTTTCTCCGTGGTACCACCCTGATTGTTCGCGCACGAACCTCTCAGGCAGCTCTAACGGGCTTATCCGGTCGCTGCTACTTTTGGTTCACAACGACAGCTTTGCGGTCTTTCGCTCAAGAGGCGAGTTCTTTCTCAAGCGCTCCAGGGGCGCTGCATCGGGTTCACACCATGCTCTCCCGATTCGCTGCTGGATGAAATACTGCTCCTCTTCTCGCTTTTTAATCTTCTCTTCTACCAGTGGACCCAGAGAGATTCGAACTCTCGACCTTCTCAATGCCATTGAGACGCGCTCCCAACTGCGCTATGGGCCCTGCTTTTTTACCCAAATGGACCTGGAGGGAGTCGAACCCTCGACCTCTTCAGTGCGATTGAAGCGCGCTCCCACTGCGCTACAGGCCCGTTTTTAAGGGCAGGAAAATTCTACCCAAGAGCTATGCGGCTGTCAAGCCATCAGCGTTACCAGAGTATATCATAAGTGCTATAAAATCTTAGCCAGATACAGGCAATAATTCTTTCAAAAGCGGGATAGCTTTTTCACGATCGGTGTACCATATCGTTTGCATTCCCAGTTCCTGCGCACCGGCGATGTTTTGCGAGAAATCATCCACAAACAGGGTCTCTTCCGGCTCCACCTGAAGAGCATCCAGGATCAGGCGGTAGAACCCCTCCTCCGGTTTGCGCATCCCCACTTCGGCTGAGAAAAAACTGACCTCAAATAGATCCAGGAAAGTATGCCGTTCCTGCATCCACTCGCGCGTTCCCGGGAAAGCATTGCTCAACAATCCCAATTTATAGTGAGGTTTCAACGTGCGCACAAAAGCCACCAATTCCGCATCTTCCTCATCGTTACTGAAAAATTCCTCGTAAAATGCGGTTGCTTCCTCCACCGGAATACCCACCTGCTGCGCCATCATCTCCAACAGTTTTTCTTTAGAAAACAATCCTTTTTCAGCATCGATGCTCAATGGATTATGGAAAACGATGCGCTCTAACTCTTCAATACTGATGCCATACCGTTGCGCCATTATCTGGCGTGCGGAATGGTCAAAGGTATTGATGAATACCCCGCCCATGTCGAAGATGACTGCCTTGATCGCTTGCGTCACGTTATTTCTCCTAGCCCTTGTTCTTATCCGGGTCAGCCTGCAGAGCATCCCATTCCTCGCGCAGCACACCCATCATGTACATATCCCAGCGTTTGCCATCGCGATACACAAAACCGCGTAGAGTGCCTTCCACTTTGAAACCCACCTTTTCATAGGAACGTTTGGCACGTTCGTTGTAGCCCAGCACCGCCAGCGATACGCGGTGCAGATTCCATTCCAAGAATGCCATGCGCAACAGCAACCGCAGCGCCTCACTGCCGTACCCTTTGCCCCAATTCTCTCGTTCCCCGATGCCAATTCCCAGCCAGGCATTGCCGCTGTGCCAGTCATAGCCAGCCAGCTCAATAAACCCGATCATCTGGTCATCACTTTTCCGAACAATGACCATTTCCGTAAGAGTATCCAGACGTTTCTCAAACCATGTTTTCATTTGATCAGGCGTGAACATCATCGCAATTTCACTATCCATGAAACGATCATACAGTGCATCACGCTGCCAGCGTGCATAGGTCGCGCTATCTTTTTCCGGGTCCATCGCGCGTAAATAGACTTTTTCACTCTTCAACTTCATACCCATTATTCCTCAACTCGGTTCTTTCGCCATTCTTCTGCCAGCAATCCGTAGATGATGCAATCGTGATAACTGCCCTCACGATAGATCAGTTCGCGTAAGCGTGCTTCTATAGCAAAACCGGCTTCCTCCACAATATGGATGGTAGTTTCAGCAAAATCTGTAACATACATACACACATGGTACAGGTTCAACTCATTGAAGATATAGCGCAGTGAAAGCTGAAGACTCTCTTTTAGATACATAGCGGTTGAGCTTTCATCTTTCAAAAGCAGCTGCAGGAAACTCTGACCGTTATTCCATTCAATATTGGTCAGGAACATAAATCCGACTAGTTCACCTTCTTCTTGATTGGTGCGGATGGCATAGTAAAAATCGCTTCTGCTTTCCTCAGATTCCTTTAACTTTTCTTCCAGATCTTTGCTCAATTGCGTGGGATTCAGGAGATGAACCGGGTTGGAAGTGCGCTGGCGCGCGTAATCCAGATCCAGCATCCAGCCTGATTCGATCTCGCCATCCTGCTTCGGGTCGATCTCGGTCAAGCGCAATCGCTCACCCTCAAAAATATTGGTTAGTTCCATTTTTTTATCCTTGGTTCTGGATTAAATACTTTTGAATTTTATCTTAATATTTGAAGAGAGTTTCTTTTGGCTAGATTCGCCCACTTTTCGTCAGCACGAAATAGGCTTGCCAGGTGATCCATTTATTAGGCTTCACTTTAGACGGTTTGGTAAAAGGCACCGTGAGTTTATTCCAGGTTTCCTCCAGCGCCCATCCGCCAGCGGTTAATTGCTTGTTGGCTATGAAGTCGATAGTTGGCTGCAGGCGGCTATCTTTGCCATAGCCCAATTTTGTCAAGACAAAAGCCGTTTGCAGTACATCCGATTGATAGCTGCGTGGAAAACCCAGCCGGAACCAATGCTTGCTGAACGGATTTCCTTCTTTTTGCGAGAAATCTATCTTCGCAAGAACCTGGTCGAACAGATATTCCGCACCGGTCTGGATCGCTTTCTGCATTAATTCGGTTCGGTCGGCTTCTTTGATCACAGAGAAAACACGCAATCCTTTTACAACACCCCATGCACAAGGTTCTCCCTCATCGTTAAACCGGCAACCATAATCTCCACTGACCAAAGTATGCGCGAGGAATTTCAGTGCACGGTTCATGCGCCCATCCTGTAAGCTCACACCCACCCCAGCCAAACCAAAACTGATAAGAGCATCATTGCAAAAGAGATCCATTGGCTGATGCTTGACAAAGCGCCCTTCCAAGCGCGGAAAAGAGCCATCTTCCGCCTGGGTTTGTGAAAACACCAGATCAACTGCTTTCATAATACGGTCATCTAAACTTGCTCCCAATTCCGCCAACAGTATCACCTGCCAAGCGGTGCTGGTATACATGGGCACGATCATAGAATCTGCATTCCCCCACCAGCCTGCTGCAGATTGCAGAGCCAGAATCTCCAGAACCGGTCCGTGCATCATGATCCTGGAGTGTGCTTCATTTAATTGCGCATCATCTTCCGCCAGCCCAACGATATCCCGTAGCGTAAAGTAGTGCACGCTGGGATTTTCTTCTTCCAATAACCAGGCTAACAGCCTCTCTTTTTCCATCACGTCCCTCACTTTTGCTTAACTATTTTAATGATAGTTAATAATTGGGATTTCTACAATAATATGCTCATCAATGTTTATAATTGGATATATGACCATGCTAGCTGATTATTACCACACACTGTGCGGAGAATCCACCACCCCACAAATTTTGAATGCGTTTGCACAATACCAGAGCGAACTGTTAACTTGGAATGCGCAGTTCAATCTCACTGCCATTCGTTCTGCAGAGGAGATCGAAAGCAAACATTTCATGGATGCCCTCAGCCTGCTGCCCACCCTGCGGCGCTACCAGATACGCAGTTTGATCGATGTGGGCAGCGGGGCAGGCTTTCCGGGTATCCCGCTCAAGATCGTGCAGCCCGATCTGCGCTTGGTGCTGGTGGAATCCGTTGAAAAGAAAGCCGTTTTCTGCAAGCACATCCTCCAAATACTTGATCTTAACGATGCGGAAGTGGTTGTCGATCGCGCTGAAGCATTGGGGCAAAACAAACTCTATCGCGAGCAATTCGATTGCGCCGTGGCGCGCGCCGTGGCTGCTTTACCCGTATTACTGGAATACCTACTGCCGTTGGTGCGAGTAGAAGGTATCGTCATCGCGCAGAAAAGCGCTTCTGTTGAGGAAGAAATCGCTCAGGCGAAGAATGCCTGCGCCATTCTGGGTGGCAGAGAGATGCAAATTGAACAGGTCACCATTCCAGGTGTGGATGCCCCCCGCAACCTGGTCATCATCCAAAAAATTAAACCCACCCCAGCGGGTTATCCACGCCGGGTGGGAACGCCTGCTAAGAAACCGCTCTAGATCCTTACTGCTGTATCCTGCCTTCTTCCACCTGCCACATGGTACATTTCTCCAAAAATTCGGGGTTGAACATGCCGGCATCGGTGGCGGTCAGAATAGCCTGTTCGCAATCCTCTAATGCATGCAGCAGCGCATCGCGATGCGCCAGGTCCAATTCTGCCAGGGTTTCATCCAGCAGCAGCACCGGCCATTCGCCTGTTTTTTCCTTCAACCAGTGCATCTCACCAATTTTCAATGCCATCATCACGGTGCGCACCTGCCCGCGTGAACCGTAGGTTCCCATATCCACCTGGTGCGCATGGAAGCGCAGCTCATCACGGTGTGGTCCGATGGTCGTTACGCCGCGCTGGATCTCTTCTTTACGGATCGCTGCCAGAGCCTGCATGAAAGCCTGCCGCAACGCTTCCAGGTCGGGTACAGCCTGATCTTTAACGGATAGAACCTCTGAACCCAGGGAATTTTGGGCTTGTGTACTGTGCAGAAAATCAAAGCCGGGTAAATATTGGATTGTCAAGTCAGAGCGTTGTTCTGAGAGCTCCAGATGCGTTGCAGAAGCCAGCTGTTCAAATTCCTGCAACATCTGGATGCGGGTGCGCATGATGAAACTGCCTTTTTCTGCCACCCGCTCATCCCAAAAATCAAGCTGGGCGGGGTCACCGCCTCGTTCTGCCATATTTTTTAGCAGGGCATTACGCTGGCTGATCGTCTGCAAATAAGCCGAAAGTTCGCGCGCATAGCCCGGGTAGACCTGCGCGATGGTCATATCCAGATACCTGCGACGTACATCCGGTCCATCTTCGATGATCTCGGTCATTTGCGGGAGGAAGATCACCGAGTTGAAATTTCCCAGTGCATGCTGCAGCGGACGTTTCACTCCATCCAGCAGCACTTCTTTGCGTAGGCGTGCATTCCCGTTACCCCCATTTCCCAGGATCAAGCGCGCTTCCATCTGATGGTCACTTCCCGAGCGTGAGAAATCCATCACCAGGCGTGCCACGGGCAACTCCTCTTCGAGCGCCAGAAAATTGATCAATTCCCTGTCACGCCCCGCCTGGACAGAGGTGAGTGTGGAGAAAAAATAAACTGCTTCCAAGAAACTGGTCTTTCCCTGGGCATTGTTGCCCACCATGACCGTTACATTTGGCGGGATATCCACTTCCAACCGTTTGAAATTGCGAAAATTGGTCAGGGAAAGGTGTTTAAGGAACATGGATTTAAGTTTAATCTATACCTGTTCCGCTTGCATGGCTTCTTGATCGCTGGGTTTCCATACTTGGGTAGCTTTATCGACAAAAAGCACCCCATCTAGGTGATCGATTTCATGTTGAAATACGCGTGCCAACCACCCTTTTGCCCGCACCTTCATCTTCTTTCCGTAGCGGTTCAAGCCGCGTACTTCCACCCGCTCTGCCCGTTCAACCTCCCCCACAATATCGGGAACTGATAGGCAGCCCTCCATTCCGAGTACTGTCTCTTCCGATCGTTTGACGATCACGGGGTTAACCATCACGAATAATTTCGCGTCGGCATCCTCACGGCTGTCGTCTTCCGGATACTCCACTACGATCAAGCGCATGGATTTGTTTACCTGTGGAGCTGCCAGCCCCACCCCATCCTGTTCGCGCATAGTTACGATCATATCTTCCACCAGTTCTTGCAAACTATCTCCAAAATCACGGACTTCGTGGGCTTTCTTGCGTAGTGTCGGATGCGGTAATTTAACGACTTCAAGATTCTTCATGTACATAACCTTCAAATATTATCATTTTTATAATAAATATTGCTGGAATTATAACACGCTCAGTCTTGTGCTTCCTCTTCTTCCCCATCGGAAGGCTCGTCATCATGGTAAACCCTGTGATAGGCTTCCATCCAATTCGCCAGACGTTCGCTATTCAAATAGGCATTCTCTTTTTGTTCCCGGTCTTTCAGAGACTGAAAACGGCTGAATATCTCCTGTTGTACATAAGAGGGGTTGGGTACATAGTCAAACGTGAATTCCACATCGCCGATGCGAATAAAGACCGTTCCAAAATTGAAAAGCAGCCCAAAGGCGTTTTGCTTTTTATATTCGATGGTCTGAATATTGCGGATGGGAGCTGCACGTCGTTCTTCCATTCCAAAAGGCTTGCGAAAGACATCCACGATCTGTTCGGGAGTGATCATGAAATAATCATTGCGCCAATCCGCTGTGCGGTAATACCACCATATTGCCATCGCAACGCCAATCACTGCCATGATAGTGCGGTAAGTATTTGTGCCTTCGGTTGCCAAACCAAACCATCCTTGTTGGGGAGCCAGGTAGAAGATAAGACTCATCAGCAAACCCAAAAAAGGCAGGATGGTTTTTCGGATAAAAACGAACCAGTGTGTCCGGTAAGTGATGGTGTCACCCTCCACCAGTCGGAGACGGAGCAGACCGGAAAGAAAATCGGCATGATATTCCCGCGATATGGTTTCCTCTTTCAGAGAGTCTATATTTTTTTGTTGCATTGTGTCATCCGGAATGGTCTCATTAAGCAGTTGTTTGCGTAAAACTTCTTCGGGATCTGCATCCTCTTCAACCATCTTATATTTCAAGTTTAACCACTGCTCTTCTACGATCGCAATGACTGCTTCCACGTATGCCACATTGCGGAACGTGATCAATCCGGTAAAGGTGCGCATCACAACATCCCCAAAATGATACAATCTCCCGGAAAAGGACGTGTGTTTAGCGATTGAGAGGATGGCATTCAGCGGAGTTTCTTTCCGGCTATCCTGCACCAGCGCAATTTTCTCAAGAAAGACCACCCGCCGATTGGTGACCACATAAAAATCATTCATCCAATCAAAGGCATTCCACACTCCCCAACCAATACAGAGCAGCCCGATGATACTGCCTGCCCATAGCGCCGCATTTCCAGTCAGAACTTCTGCATTGGATAAAACAATGGTAAGCACCAGCAACGCGAATGCAACCAGCAGCGGTCGCAGTACACGCAAAGCCAAGATCAATGGATGTTCGCGGTTGATATAATGAACCACCTCATCATCCTGCAGCCATCCCATTGGTTTTTTCATGAGAAAATTCAGGCTCTGTAAAGCCAATTCGAATTGAATCTGGAAGGAAGGAAATTCTTCCGCGATGCGTATCAAAATTTTTTGCGGGATCGCCAGTAGGATGGATTTCTTGTTCGCCCTGGCATAGGTTAATCGCAGGGTTTCTTTCGCCAAAACTTCAAATCCAAACCCATCTCCAACCTGGCAGCCGTTGATGAGATATTCCTCGTTTTCATCCTCAATATACAATACAATTTCGCCGCTGATCAGGATGTACATTTTTTCAGCCGCTGCGTCTCGTTCGTAAACCAATTGGTCTTGTTCGAACTGCAGCACCTGTGACCGATCCGCCACCCATTGGATGAAATTATCGGGGACATTTTTGAAAAACACACTGTTTTTCAGTTGGTTGAAGAGCTTTTCTTTACTAACCTGCATACGATTTAAGTATATCCAATATTTCATAATTCAATGCCATTCTGGTAAAATGGAATTTCTAGAAGTAGGAGATGTATATGAAATTACAGAGAATCTCTCTGTTGCGTTGGATCGCGATCGTATTACTGGTTATTTCAGCTATCATTCTGGTTATGGAATTGGTACGCTTCAGTCGTTTGCGGGCAGGCTTTCCAGCTGGCACGGTCATCGCTGGAATTCCGGTGGGAGGGCTGGATCAACAGCAAGCTGCTGATAGGGTGCTCCAGGCGTATAACTATCCCATTGAAGTGTACTATGGAGAAGAAGTTTTCACTGTTAAACCCGCCTCTCTAGGTTTTCAACTGGATATTGATACCATGATAGCCTCCGCTGACCAGCAACGCGTGAATGCCTCTTTCTGGAAATCCTTCTGGAATTATCTCTGGAACCGCACCGCCGAACCACAGGAAACTCCCATCAGCTACACCGTCGATGAAAGACAGCTCAAGATGTTTCTCTATGACGAGATTGC
>DMDF01000070.1:3933-4661 GCA_003446605.1 Anaerolineaceae bacterium | reverse complement strand
TTAAATAGAAAACAAAAAAAGGTATGTGCTCGTGTGTTCGTGGATGATGGTTCCAAGGAGGGACCATTCAGGAAAGCTTGAGGGTCATGAAAAGGATTTCAAAATATTAAGGTTTTAACACACCAAAGGAATATTGGAAAACCATTTGTTTTTTTGACTGATAAAGAGTTTTCAGAATGTAATACGCCTCTCTAGGTTTTCAACTGGATATTGATACCATGATAGCCTCCGCTGACCAGCAACGCGTGAATGCCTCTTTCTGGAAATCCTTCTGGAATTATCTCTGGAACCGCACCGCCGAACCACAGGAAACTCCCATCAGCTACACCGTCGATGAAAGACAGCTCAAGATGTTTCTCTATGACGAGATTGCTGCCAGATACGATAATGCCCCGGAGCAATCGCAGCCCGTCGCTGGCAGCACCAATTTTCAGGTAGGCAGCCCCGGAGAAATATTGGATGTAGAAGCATCCCTGCCGTATGTAGAGCAAGCGCTGCAGTCACCCTCCATGCGTATGGTAAATCTTGTGATCACGGAAGTGGATCCTCCCAAGCCTACCATTGAGAACCTGGAAGTGTTGCTCAAACAATTGATCGATGGATCCGGTTACGATGGCTTGACCGAGATCTATATATTAGATTTGGAGTCTCGCAAAGAGATCAATTTTGCCTACGAGAATGGAGTTGATTACACACCCGGTATTTCTTTTACCGCTGCCAGCACCATC
>DMDF01000070.1:0-3776 GCA_003446605.1 Anaerolineaceae bacterium | reverse complement strand
CTTTTACCGCTGCCAGCACCATCAAGATACCCATCATGGTCTCGGTGTTCAAAGAACTTTCCGAACCAACCCCGCAGGCAGCTGCCGAATTGATGGAATTGATGATCGAACAATCCAAGAATGATCCCGCTGATTTATTAATGGAAACTTACCTCAGCCCAACCCTTGGTCCCTTGATCGTGACCGATGTGATGCAAGAGATCGGTCTTGAAAACACGTTTTTGGCTGGTCATTTCTATATTGGCGCGCCTCTGCTGGAACGCTTCATCACACCTGCCAACTCGCGCACCGATTACTCAACCGACCCCGATACTTACAACCAGACCACCACTGCCGATATGGGTATGCTGCTCGAAGATATTTACCAGTGCGCGCAAAATGGAGGTGGTACTTTTGGTGCCCTTCTACCGGATGAGATCAGCCAGAATGAATGCCAGACCATGATCACGTATCTGACGCGCAATAAGATTGCGGTGCTGCTGCAAGCCGGCTTACCGGATGGCACTCGCTTTGGGCACAAACATGGCTGGATTACCGAAGCAGATGGGCTGATGCATGCCATTTTCGATGTGGGTGTGGTATACAGTCCGGGTGGTGATTACATCATCTGCGTGGCGATGTATCACCCGGTACAGCTCATTTTCGATTCAGCAAACCTGCTCACCGCTAATATTTCCACTGCGGTGTATAACTATTTCAATATCACCAATTAACCAGCCGCGCTTTTTTTCCGCCTGCCAAATATAGCTGGCAGCAGCGGAAGCGCCAGTAAATTCAATAACGCCAGTACAATGAAAGTAACCGGGTAGCCAAATCCTTCTGCCATAGCGCCACTCACTCCCAAGCCTATTCCCGTACCCAGATTGGCGACTGCCATCAAGACCGAAAACATGGTGGCGGCTATGCGTTCATCTGTTTCACGCATAGCAATTGCAAAATAGACCGTCTCATACAATCCAAAGGCAACCCCAAAGATGAACACCAGTATCCAGGCTATTGTGGGAGTGGAGATCAAACTTAACAAAGCCACTGCTACCAGTGTCACAATCAGGGAAAGTTGAACCGATCGTTTTTGTCCAAGTTTATCAATCAGTCTGCCTCCGCCCAGGCTGCCCACCACGATACCGACTCCCAGCACGGATGCTACCAAGCCAGCCTGAGTAAAGCTGATAGCAAATTTAGATTCCAGGAATGGGTTGACCAGTTGGCTGGTACCATTGATGATCAGCGAATACAACGCACCCAGCAGACCCAGCGCGATGATTGAAGTTTTCTTGAACTCTTTGAAAGCAGCCCAGTTGAATTGTTTTTCAACCGGTTTCTCAGCATCTTTTGTTCTTAACACCATCGGAATGGGGATGGCGGTTAATACCGCCAGCGAAATGAAACCGGCTGACCACGAATATTTATCTACCAGAAAACCTAGAACAGCGGAGATCAATACCATACCCAGTGCCCGCCCTGCCACCATAATGCCCTGGATCTTCCCCTCATCTTCCGGTTCGGTTGTATCCAGTGCCAGACCATCCGTACAGGTATCATACAACGCCATGCCTGCCATCAAGATAAAGGCATTGAGAGCAAAAAGCCCAAAATCTTGTGCAGGATCAATCGATGGAACAATCAGTAAACACACTATCTGGATCACCAGACCGATCAGAATATATGGTTTGCGGTGACCTAGTTGGAAGAAATTCACTTTATCACTCAGCAAACCAAAAAAGATCTTCAATACAAATGGGATCATGGCGATCGTTCCGATCAGACCAATCTTATCCATTCCCAATCCGTAGGTTTGCAGGTACAAAGCATTGAGGGATGTGAAATAACTCATAATGGCGCCCTGTGCCAGATATACAGTTGCGAACAGGGCATAGCGGGTATTTTTCTTCATAATGTCTTCCTCCTTGGTTTACGTTTTCTTCTATTACGTCAAGAGTGATAACACTTCCGGTCCGTTTTCGGTGATGGCTACCGTATGTTCGAACTGCGCTGAAAGCGAACCATCTGCAGTCACCACAGTCCACTCGTCTTTCATTAACTTTGTATAGGGTTTGCCGATGTTGAGCATGGGTTCGATATTGAGCACCATCCCTACCTTCAGGATGGGTCCTCTATCCGCCGGACCAATATGGGATACAAAGGGTTCCTCCCACAGTTCCCTTCCGATCCCATGCCCGCCATATTCGCGAACGATCGAATAGCCTTCCCCTTCAGCATAATTTTGAATAGCAGCCCCGATCGCACCCAAGCGATTACCCGGAAGGCAAGCTGCGATCCCGCGCCACAAACTCTCTGAAGTGGTATCTACTAATCTTTTTGCTTCTGGTTTTAACTGCCCGACCATGTGGGTCACACACACATCCCCACACCAACCCTTGTAACGTAGCCCGATATCAATGCCAACAATATCGCCTTCCTTTAGAATACGCCCATCCGGAAAACCATGACAAATTTCATTGTTAACAGATGCACAGATCGATCCCGGAAAAGGACGCTGGTTTGGTACTTGCTTGATCCCTTTATACAGTGTTTTAGCACCATGACTGAGAATGAATTTTTCTGCAAGGGTATCCAGGTCGCGCAATCTCACACCTGGTTTAATTTCTTCTGCAATGCGAGCGTGTGTTTGTGCTGTGATCTGGGCAGCAGCACGCAGCGCTTCGATTTCTCGTTTTGATTTCAATTCGATCACGAATAACCTCCAATTTGAGCCACGGTTTTCTTATCCATAACTATACCCCGTATTTCAAATTCCTCTTATTCTACGCAAAATCACAAAAAAATAAAAGACGTATCGCTATTAAAAAAGGGAATGTATGCAAAGTGTTAGAGAATTTTTTTTTCAGGCTTAATGTCTGTCTTGGGCTATAATCCATACATACGGCATAAACAATCAATTAGCTGATGCTAAATGAGGTTTGAATGAACGAAATAAACCCTACCCCAACTGTGGAAGATTACTTGGGAGTGATCTATACACTTGACCGCGATGGCGAAAGTATTATCGGAGCAAAGCTTTCTGAATTATTGGAAGTATCAGCTCCAACGGTCACCGTAACTCTGAAACGTATGGTCCGTGACCAATGGATCACCATGGATGAGAAAAAAGAGATCCATCTAACAAAAAAGGGATCGGACGCAGCCATCAGCATCATCCGCAAACACATGTTATCTGAATGGATGCTTTCGCGTATTTTGAACGTTCCCTGGTCTCAGGTCCATGAAGAGGCACATAAAATGGAGCATTCCATCTCATCGGATGTCGCTGAGAAAATGAAAGAACGGTTGGATGACCCCAAACTGTGCCCGCACGGAAATCCATTCCCTGGGTTTGAAACCATGACCCAGAATTGGCATCCCTTATTAGATATGGAACAGGGGGAGCATTTCATCATCCGTCGTATTCATGAATTTGGCGAAGAGGATCAAGAATTGATGAGCTTTCTACAAGAACATAATGTGCTGCCCGAACAAACTGGTTTTGTCAAAGAAAAATTAACCTTCAATGAAACCTTCACGCTTCAAATTGATCAAGCCACCGTTACCCTGGGGTTTAAAACAGCGAAATTGATCTTTGTAGAAAGAATCAAATCTTAACCCCCTTGGAGGAATGATGTTCGAATCATCCAATCTTGGATTTCCACGTATCGGGTTTCAGCGCGAGACAAAAAACGCCCTTGAGAAATATTGGAAAGGGGAAATTTCTGAACAGACCTTGCTGGAAAAAACTGCATCCATCCGCCAGCAAAACTGGGCTATACAGGCTGAGCACG
>DMDF01000211.1 GCA_003446605.1 Anaerolineaceae bacterium | reverse complement strand
CGATGTTGGACATTGGACTACAAACTCATGAAAGAATGGTTCTGGGGTGATGACCTCATAGCCATCCAATTCAGAAATTCGGCTGGCAGCATAATGCGCGTAGTCGTAACAAAGTTGGCTTACCTGTTTCATGCCGGTTTTGCCTAATACGCTCATATACACGGTCGCAGCCAGAGCCATAAGCCCTTGATTGGAGCAGATATTTGATGTGGCTTTTTCGCGACGAATATGTTGTTCCCTGGCGGTCAGGGTGAGAACATATCCACGTTTACCATGTTCATCAACAGTCTCACCAACGAGACGCCCCGATAATTTGCGGACAAGATCTTTTTTGGCAGCAAAAAAACCCAGGTAAGGTCCGCCATACGAAAGAGGGAGACCCAAAGGTTGACCTTCACCGACTGCCAGGTCGGCATCCATCTGACCGGGAGTTTTTAATAGACCGAGGGCGATAGGATTCACAACCATACATACCAGCGCACCCTGTTGATGCGCGTTAATAATCAAATTGGAAAAATCATGGATTCTGCCAAAGAAATCAGGATATTGAACCATGACAAGAGCTGTATTCTCATCGAGCCGGGAGTCGATGGTTTCCATATCCGATAATGGAGAATTTGTATCACCCACAATAACGATCTCGATGTTATCCATCCCGCTCAAGTAGGTTCGAATTACCTGGATATATTGCGGGTGGATAGAGCTGGATAAGATGAACTTGTGTCTTTTCTCTCGAAAATGAGAGTAGGCTGTGATACAAGCTTCAGCCGCCGCTGTTGCTCCATCATAATGGGAAGCATTACTGACATCCAGACCGGTCAGATTGCAAATGAGAGACTGAAACTCGAAAACAGCCTGAAGTGTGCCCTGAGAGATCTCAGGTTGGTAAGGAGTGTAGGCTGTGAAGAATTCACCTCGACGTAAGACACTATCAACGGCAGCAGGAGTGTAGTGGTCGTATGCTCCGGCACCCAGAAAGCACGTGAATTGTTGTGTAGAGACATTCGCATCAGAAAAGCCGTTCACGAAATCTTTTACTTGCATCTCTGTCATCCCGGCGGGAAGATCAAGGGTTGGGAAGCGATATTTTTCTGGAACGTCAGAAAACAACTCATCGAGATTGTTCATCCCGAGAGCTGTGAGCATTTCTATTCGTTCCGCATCAGTATGCGGGATGAACATTAGTGTCCTCGATCTTCGCAAAACCTATCGTACGTTTCAGCGTCCATTAAACTATCCACTTCTGATGGATCGTCGAGAGTAATTTTAAATAACCAGCTACCATAAGGATCTTCATTAAGATTTTCTGGGTTGTCAAGAAGAGCTTCATTGATCTCAAGAACTGTTCCGGAAACGGGTGTGTGAACATCTGCGGCGGCTTTGACAGATTCGATGGTTGCGACGGTTTCCTCTTTTTCAAAATCATCATCAGCATCAAGCTCGTACTCGATGTAGACGATATCGGAAAGCTGATTCTGTGCAAAATCAGAGATACCGATGAGAGCTGAATTGCCTTTTACTTTGATCCATTCATCTGTTTCCGTGAATTTTAGATCTTTTGGGGTTGACATCGTTTACTCCTGTTCTCGATTTTATAAGGTACACAAAAATTGTATTTCTCTGTTATTTTACCTGAGAGATTCACCTTGGTGATCAAGGTTTACCCCTTGGGTGCATGGTGCCTGCTTTCCAGAGTATGCAGTGTGCGAGTCATCTTTACCTGAGAGATTCGCCTTGAAAATCAAGGTTTGCCCCTTCGGTGCCATACAGGTCTCTCCTCGCATCCTTTCAATTTTTACATATTCTATGGAAGCTTAAATCACCTGTCAAGGTGTTTAAAATTCCCAACATGCATTATAATACGCTCTGGTTTGAAGAAACCTGCCCTGCAGGAAAGGAAAAGCGCCTGAGCCCCTATAAGGGATGACGAGGATGAAGGTTTTCTATCGCAAGATAGAACTAACCGCGTAACACGCGGGAAAATCGAGAGATCGGCGGATGCCTTCCCGGATATTGTTAGAACACTATCTGCGACCTTTCCACATTACTGCAATTCAGCTATTAGAAATGGCTGATCTAAAAATCTCTCGTGAACCATGGAGGTTAACATGTGTGGTATTGTTGGTTACATTGGTGAAAAAAATGCTACCCCTATTATTTTAGAAGGACTTCGAAAACTAGAATATCGCGGATATGATTCTGCCGGTATTGCTGTAATAGAAGATGGGAAAATAGAGATAAGGCGGGATGTCGGAAAACTTATTAATCTTGAAGTGTTGGTTAAAGAAAGACCGCTCAGTGGAAAAATTGGTATTGGACATACGCGCTGGGCAACACATGGGGCGCCCAGTGCTAGAAATGCCCACCCCCTTATTGGCGAAAAAGGAAAAGTTGTCATTGTACATAATGGTATCGTAGAGAACTATCTTGAATTAAAAGAAGAACTTGAATCAGAGGGTGCCCATTTCAATTCAGATACTGATACGGAAACGATCGTTTATCTCATTGAAAGAAACTTTGTGAAGGGAGTTACCCTAGAAGAAGCGGTTCGGTTGAGCCTTCAACGAATTCGTGGAGCCCATGGTATTGTTGTGATCTCAAACCAGGAACCCGATAAAATCATCGCCGCGCGTATTGGTAATGCGGGTGGGGTGGTGATCGGTCATGGAGATGGTGAGATGTTTGTTGCCTCAGACATTCCTGCCATTTTGGAATATACAAGAAAAATGAGCTTTCTGGAATCCCACCAAATGGCGGTTGTCACTCGCAACCATGTCGAGATCAAGACACTTAATGGGGAACATGTAGATGTAAAAATTGATAACATTGCTTGGGATCCTGTGGCGGCAGTAAAAGGGAAATACCGACATTTTATGCAAAAGGAAATCCATGAACAAGCACGTTCGTTAACCGATACGTTGACAGGAAGGGTTGACTTTGATAACAACCGCATCGAACTGATCAATTTAAACATGGACGAGAAGAAAGCAAAAGCGATCCAAAAGATCATCATCACCGCTTGTGGAACAGCATATAACGCCGGTATGGTTGGGAAAACCATGATCGAAACGATTGCGAAGATCCCTGTTGAGGTAGATGTTGCATCGGAATTTCGCTACCGGGATCCATTGGTGGATGAATCAACCTGTGTGATTGTCATAAGCCAATCCGGTGAAACGGCAGACACTCTCGCTGCCATGGAAGAAGCGCACAAAAAAGGCGCTATCGTACTTTCCATTGTAAATGCGATCGGTTCACAAGCCATACGGGCGGCTGATGGTTATATCTCCATGCAGGTCGGTCCGGAGATCGGAGTGGCATCCACAAAAGCATTTACGGCTCCTCTGGTTGATTTGTATATGCTGGCAATCTATTTGGCGGACCTACGTGGAACGCTTACTGAAGAAGAGCGTTCCCATTATATTTACGATCTGCGGGTCATCCCCGATATCGCTGGAAAATGTTTAAAGCGGGAAGATGCAGTTGAAGAGGTTGCCAAGATATTAAAAGACGTCCATAACATTCTCTACCTTGGTCGTGGTATCAATATGCCGATTGCCTATGAAGGGGCATTAAAACTGAAAGAGATTTCGTATATTCATGCTGAAGCCTATCCAGCTGGTGAGATGAAACATGGACCTATTGCATTGATTGATAAGGACATGCCCGTTCTGGCGATCATACCGAAAGACCAGTGGTATGACAAAATGCTCAGCCAGGTGGAGCAAGTCAAAGCTCGCGGTGGAACACTGATCCTTGTCGCAACAGATGGGGATGCACGTGCCAAAGAATTGGGTGATTATGTGTTATGGATCCCCGAATCTCCCTGGTTATTAACACCGGTGTTCACTACCATTCCATTACAAATGCTGGCATATCATATAGCTGCTATCAGAGGGTTGGATGTGGACCAGCCGAGAAATCTGGCAAAATCAGTTACAGTTGAATAGATAAAAATAGCTCCTCTTCGGGGAGCTATTTTTATCTATTTAATCTTCAAGGCTATTTCATCAGCCCAACTTCTGATTTTTTCCCAATCCCGAAAATCCTCTCGATCCATTTTTTCACGAATGGATTTTTGCATGGAACGAATAATAAACTTAACCAAGAAATTCAATTTTTCAAAATCATCACCGGTGGTGATGACTGCACCACCGAAAAGACCGGTATCAAGAAGGGGGATGGTGGGGATATCTTTGAGCGCATCATTCAACCAGTCCGACGTTTCGGAGCGATTTTCAGGAGTATCTTCATACATATTGGCACAAACCACAAAAAAAGCCGTTGGTTTGGAAGATAGGATCTCGTGATTATTTCTCACAAATCGCAAGAAAGCTCCAGTGGGTTTACTGGCATGTATTGAGGTACCAATAATATACGCATCATACTCTTTCCCTTTCGAAGATAATTTTTGTTTAAGATCAATCACGTCAATCTCATATCCATGAGACTCTAATTGTTTACCAATTGCAGTTGCAACTTCATGGGTTGTTCCAGACCAAGTTGCATAACCAACCATTATATGTTTTGTCATTTACCTCTCCGAATAAAAATGGAATCTAAAGTATTGTAACAAAGAATAGAAGATAATGAATTTATTTTACAAATATCCTTATGTTACAATAGCTTTTACGAAATTACATATAAGTAGGATTTCAATGGCACAGATTACCGATAAAGATGTTTTAAATGCACTCAGTAGAGTGATGGATCCCGAATTGAAGAAAGATCTGGTCAGCTTGAATATGATTCAGGATATCCAGATAAACGAAGGCGAAGTAGTATTTACATTGGTTCTCACAACGCCAGCCTGCCCGCTGAAGAATTACCTGCAAAAGGCTGCACAAGATGCGGTGATGGCTGTTGAAGGGGTCACCAGCGTGAAGGTAAATATTACTGCAAATGTGAGCGGTCAGCACTCTCAAACTGAAGATAAGATCGTCTTGCCCATTAAAAATTCGATTGCGGTCTCCTCAGGCAAAGGTGGTGTAGGCAAATCAACTGTAGCGGTTAATCTGGCTATCGCTTTAGCCCAAAGCGGAGCAAAAGTCGGGCTGCTGGATGCCGATATTTACGGACCTAATATTCCTACCATGATGGGAGTCGATACCTTACCTCCGGTGAAAGACAAGAAGATCATCCCGGCAGAAGCATATGGTGTGAAAGTGATCTCGATCGGTTTTCTGGTAAAAGAGGGGCAACCCTTGATTTGGCGTGGACCCTTGCTTCATTCAACTATCCGACAATTTCTGGTTGATGTGAATTGGGGTGATCTGGATTATCTCATCATTGACCTTCCACCAGGCACTGGGGATGTGCAATTGAGCGTTGCACAAAATCTAAACCTGACGGGTGGGTTGGTGGTTACCTTACCCCAAAAAGTATCTACAGATGATGCTTATCGAGGATTGGAGATGTTTAGAAAATTAAATGTACCCATTATTGGGGTGATCGAGAATATGAGCTATTTCGAGCTGGAAGATGGTTCGAAAGTCGATATTTTCGGCAGCGGTGGCGGGAAAGAACTTGCCAATAAAGCAGATGTACCATTCTTGGGTCAAATTCCTCTTGAACCCGCTATTCGTGAAGGCGGGGATAACGGGAAACCAATCATCATTTCTAATCCTAATTCACCTGCGGCTATGGTATTGAATGATATTGCTTGTTCTGTCGCTGGTAAGATTTCACAGATTGTTTTACAGGGTCAATCATAAAAAATGGCAGAAAATGAAAACAACCCAAACGAGAAAGCTCCGGTGATCATAGGGGTACGATTCTCAAAGATCAGTAAAAACTATAATTTCGATGCAAGTGATATTGATGGAATTACCCTGGGTGATTATGTGGTTGTTCAAACCAGCAGGGGATGGCAGTTGGGGGTTGTAGCTGAGTTCATTGGCGATGGTTCGCAGCTGGAGCTTGAGAAAATAAAAAAGATTGATAGAAAAGCCACGGAACGTGATCTGGCAAAACGTAGTGAGATCAAAGATAGCGAACAAGAAGCAAGTATGCGTATCTCAAAATGGATCCGTGAATTGAATGTAGCAGGGATGAAATTTATCTACACTGAGATCAGTTTTGATGGTAATTGTGTTACCTTTCACTATACCAGTGAAGATGACAAGATCACAAATTTTAAAAAATTACAGGATTCTTTGAAAAGAGACTATCCGAAACAAAAGGTCAATTTTCATAAAATTGGACCAAGAGATGCGGCGAAATACTTTGGAGGTATGGGAGCGTGCGGTCTGGAAATGCGCTGCTGTGCACGGTTCCTCACCGATTTTGACTCCATTTCTATCCGGATGGCTAAAACCCAGGGTATTTCACTTACCCCGACCGATATAACGGGCATGTGTGAACGGTTGCGATGCTGTCTTAATTATGAATATTGCCAGTACCGCGATGCTATGAAGGGAATGCCCAAGAAGAATAAACGGGTGATGACTCCTAAAGGAGAAGGAAAAGTGAGGGATGTATATCCCTTAAGGAAGACGGTTCTAGTTAGTTTGCCTGAAACAGGATCGAAAGAATTTCCCATCGAAGAAATTGAGGTTATTACGGCAAAACCAGAAAACCGGCAACAAGAAAGAAATCAGCCGCCCAATAATGATTCGCAAAAGAACAATCGAAAAAAATAGAACTCATTTATTATAGAGCCCTATAGGATCAAAAAAAGAAAATTTTGGTGACCCTGGTATATCTGGATGATCCAGAATTTTTTTGTGGTGCAACTTTAACGCAATAGGCTCTTGAAGGGCATCATATCCATTGATTCAAGAAGAGATACATCGAAGCCTTCAAAAGGATCATGATTCCTTATTAATCATCCGAAAGACACCTCAATCATAGGATAAAAGGACCGTTTTCTCAAAATCCCCATTTTTTATCGAAGGATATATTGACAGATCAGACGGATGGCATATACTTAATGATATTAAACTGATTAATAAGATTAATAAAATTAATAAGATTAAATATGTTGAATCAATATTTCACGAGCAATCAAAGTAAACTCCTGCAATATATTATTGAACGAAAAAAAGAAGGACGGGATGATCTACCGTCCATTCAAGAATTGAGTGAACAATTGGGGATGAGCGTACCGACATTGCGCGAACAGATCGAAGCGTTAAAAATACTTGGCATTATCGAAGCACGACCCAGACACGGTATCCATATTAAACCGATCGATTTCTCAGCTGGACTCAAACAAAATGCGATCATTGCTGCATCCGTTGATATGAAATATTTCTTTCAGATATCTGAGCTGCGGGATAGGTTGGAACAGAATTGGTTTATCAATGCAGTGGAACAACTGGCAGATGAGGATGTTGATCGGCTGGAACAGTATGTCATAAAAGCAGAAGCAAAATTACAGGGCAACCCAATACGAATTCCACACCAGGAACATAAAGAATTACATTTGAGCATTTATCAAAAATTGGATAATCTATTTGTGATGGGAATTTTGAATACCTACTGGACTGTTTATGAAGCCGTCGGGATGAATCTTTATACTGATCTGGAATACCAGACAACTGTTTGGGACTACCATCGAAATATTGTACAGGAAATAAAGAAAAGGGATTTTGAAAAAGGGCAAGCCCTTTTATCAGAACACATGCAATTAATCTACAAACGCTGAGGAATAGGAAATTCCATGCAAAAAGTTACGAATGAATTCTCAATTTTAGTCAGTACGGTGAACGGGTCGGGTAGTGCTACTGCGAATAATGCCCTGATGAAGGCAATTTTCAAAATGGGGATTCCGATTTCAGCCAGAAATATTTTTCCTTCAAACATCCAGGGGCTTCCGACTTGGTTCTCCCTCCGTGTAAGTGAAAAAGGCTATTTGGCGAGAGTTGAGAATTATGACATCCTGATCAATATGAACAAGACGGTGCTGCAAGAAGATCTACAAAAAATCAAAGAGGGCGGTTTGATCTTGAGTGACCAACCGTTGCCCGATGAAATAACTCACCGGTACGAGGTAATTAGCCTGCCTTTGCAGGAAGTTATGGAAAAAGCGGCATCTCCTTCCCATCTACAGGTTTATTTGATGAATATGGTTTATGTGGGGGTCCTTTCGGCTTTGATCGGGATAGATCTGGCTTTCATTGAAGAAACGCTTGACCAACACTTTAATCATTCGACAAAAGCGGTCACTCCCAATTTGGATGTGGTGAGGATTGCGTATGATTCTGTTCCCAACGAAAAAATACAACTGTGCAAATACATATTGGAAAAGAGACAGTTCACAGATGGGTACATCGTTGTCGATGGGAATAAAGCGGCAGCATTAGGCGCTTTATTTGGTGGGTTGCAGTTCTCCGCGTGGTATCCCATCACTCCTGCCACAGAATTAGCTGAAACTCTCAATGAATATAACCCCAGCTTACGCCTTGACCCTGAAACAGGGAAAGCGACCTGTGTCGTCGTGCAAGCTGAAGATGAATTAGCAGCCATTGGTATGACCATAGGAGCGGGTTGGGCAGGATTACGTTCCATGACCTCTACATCCGGACCTGGTTTGTGTTTGATGTCAGAATATCTGGGGCTGGCTTATCAGAGTGAAGTACCTGTGGTGGTGTGGAATGTTCAGCGTGTTGGACCAAGCACCGGCTTGCCAACGCGTACCGCACAAGGCGATCTTACCTTCAGCTACTATTTAAGTCATGGGGATACGAATTTTGTTATTCTTCTACCGGGCAGCGTCCAGGAATGTTTTGAATTTGGTTGGCGTGCCCTGGATATTGCTGAACACCTCCAAACACCAGTTATCGTCTTAAGTGACCTGGAGTTGGGAATGAATAATTGGATGACGCGAGATTTTGTTTACCCTGACCAGCCCATGGATAGGGGCAAAATCGTGTGGGAAGAGGATATCCAAAAACTTATCAAGCAAGCAGACGGGAAGTGGGGACGTTATCTTGACATGGATGGAGATGGAATTGGTTATCGCACTCTTCCGGGCAATACAGAGCCTCAGGCTGCCTATTTTGCACGAGGAACAGGGCATGATCCTTACGCGCAATACTCGGAAGATCCTGACGTTTGGTTTGCTGAACATGAGAGGTTGAAGAAAAAATTTGAACAGACGGCTTCCATAACACCCTACCCTGTGCTGGAGCGACAAAAGAAAAGCAAAATAGGGTTTATCAGTTACGGATCCACCCATTTCGGAGTAGAAGAAGCGTGCGACATACTGGATGAGAAGGGTATAGCGGTGGATTATCTGCGTATTCGAACGATTCCTTTTCATGATGAGGTGAGTGAATTTATCGATAACCATGAATCTGTTTACGTTGTAGAGGCGAATCGCGATGGGCAAATGGCGCAAATAATGGCTACATCTTATCCGGCTAAGGCAGCGAAAATAAAAAAGATCGCCTATCTGGATGGATTGGCACTTACCGCCGAAAAAATAATTACTCTGTTCAATGAGCAGGAGAACTAAAATGACTTCTTCGCTACTCGAAAAGACCAATGCAGCAGGCTTAACACGCAATGATTATATTGGAGAACCATCCACCCTCTGCAAAGGGTGTGGGCATAACAGTATATCGAATATGATTATTTCTGCCTGTTATGAATTGAATATCCGCCCTGAACGTATTGTTAAATTTAGCGGTATTGGTTGTTCAAGCAAATCACCCACGTACTTCCTGAAAAACTCGTTTGGTTTTAACGGATTGCATGGTCGTATGCCTTCCATGGCAACCGGTGCGCTCTTTGCGGATACCTCATTAAAAGGTATTGGTGTGAGCGGAGATGGGGATACAGCCAATATCGGATTGAGCCAGTTCATACATCTGGTACGCAGGAATATGCCTCTGGTATACATTGTTGAAAATAATGGCGTGTATGGATTGACCAAAGGACAGTTTTCAGCCACGGCTGATCTGGGGCTTTCTCTCAAACGCCAGGGGCAGAATGTGTATTTACCAGTTGATATCGCCATGGAAGCGCTGGCGGCTAACACAACCTTCGTAGCAAGGTCATTTGCCGGTGATCCAAAACAGGTAAAAGAGATCATCAAAGCGGCATTGAGTCATGAAGGTACAGCTGTGATCGATATCATCAGTCCATGTGTAACTTTCAACAACCAGGAAAATGCACTTCACTCCTACTCATGGGGCAAGGGGCATGAAGATCCGCTGCA
>DMDF01000099.1 GCA_003446605.1 Anaerolineaceae bacterium | reverse complement strand
CACTTTTACACCGCCAGTTACACAAGAGGAATGCTTGGACCTGATTGTCGAGTCCTTGACCATCCGGGAGACCGAAGCAGGAGAGGGGTGATCGATGCCCAGATAGGCAACGATCCCCTAAACCTTCCTCGTCGAGACACCTTGGAGGTAGGATTCGGCGATTGCATTCACCAGATCTTTCTTCACTTGGGCAGAACCTCTAAAGACTTGGGTTTCAAAGGGAACTCCCGGAGTTGTGGTTTCCGGAGGATGGGTTTCCTCATACTGGGTTTTGAGGGATCGGTCCTTGTTGTTGTTTCGATGCGCCTTCCGCGCATCGGTGCGCTTATATGGATCGGCTCCCGCTTGCTGGAGCGCCTCTTGGAGCATCATTTGGTTGAGGAACTAGGTGATGAGAGTTTTCATACCACTCTCTTGGTTGGAGTGAGAATCTGCGATAAACGCTAAGGTATCCATGGCCCGGTTCCTCCTTTCTGCAGATATAGGTTGGATTCAGGGCCAATTTACTTTTACAGAAGTTTCGTTACGCTATCGAAACCATGATGAGGGGAGGAAAGTTTAGCGAAGTACTGCGTTTGCACTCTGCACGATTTCTGGAGAAATATAGTATCAAGTCGATGATATACTGAAACCATCTCGAATGATACGAGAAGGGGGTGTATCAGGCGATCTCGCTCGACCCTCTCCAATCTGGGTGTGATATCAAATTACAATAAACTGGAAATACCGGAGGTACCCAAAGCGAGGGGATTGATCAGTCTGATCCGAAGGATTACAGGGGAGGTTCAACGTAATGGAGCAGGCCTTCAGGTAGATTGAGACATTCAGAAAGATCGTTCCACAATACAGCGATATGAGTAATTATTTTGAGACTGATTTCTTTGATGCGCATCATGATCTGAGAAAGTATTGGGATGACCTTGATGCTAGTTACGTTTTTTACGATAAAGCGTAAGCATCTCATATGCTGTAAGGTGCCCAATTCGATTAATCAAATGGATGGGATTCGGCCCTATAGCCATACGAATGATCGAATCCAATACTTTATAGTATTTAGAGGGGATTGAGATAGCTGATCTCTCTATTACATAAAAGAAATACTTTTCCATAGTCCTTGAGAACTGTGGTTCTGGATATTTTTTTTCTCTCCTGTTTGCTCGGATTAGTTTTTGGAACCATGCTTCTGCATCATTGAATAAGAAGGAGAAATCAAGCTTACAGTCGCATACTGCTGTGTGTAATTTTTCTTCGTATATTGTGGGATATATTCCAAGATCTTGGAGAAATTTTTGACGGACATTTTTTCGGACAGCCTCCTTTGCAAATGTTTGGTTATCTGAGTTGCTTCCGTGTATTCGTCTTTTAACTAGAACAACGGGAAGGTTTTTTAATTTGGTAATTTTCATAAGCCTACTCCACAATTCATAGTCTTGCGCATAGCGTAAATCTTCGTTGTATCCATTAATTTCTTTTAGAATATCCGTCCGGATGACAACAGACGGGTGTGCAATCGCATATCCAAAGAATAACTGTGAAATAATCTCTTCGTGTGATACAGGCAGTTTGTCAACATATGATTTATCCCCAAAGTTTCGTATCCATGATCCGCACAATCCGAAATCTTTATTTCGCTCTAAGAAGGAAATCTGCTTCTCTAATCTTGCAGGTAAGGATACATCATCAGCATCCATGCGGCAGATATACTCCCCTTTAGCCAATGCTAGTCCTCGGTTAAGGGACTTTGCCAACCCAATGTTTTGTTCATTTGTGACAACTTTAATTCTTGGATCCTTATATTCGCATAAAATCTCTAAGGTTTTGTCGACAGATGCGTCATTGATAGTTAAAAATTCAAAGTCCTGATATGTTTGGTTTAAAATACTATTGATCGATTCGTTTAGGTACTTTTCTCCATTATATACAGCCATAAGCACTGTTACTTTTGGTATTGAGGCCATTGTTCCGCCCTTCATACAACTAACCAGCTCGATGGGAATCGGTCCGCATAACTATACGATTTCGTATTGTACCACTTCTTTGGTGCAATAACTAATTGTCCCGCGTTTCCCCCAAGCCATGCCCCCCACCAACTGAAGGAACTGTTTGCAATAATGTGATGCTTACAGTTGCACATTAATCGTAGATCTTCGTAATCTTTATCAGCAGTATTGTGACTGATAAAATGAAGGGGCAAGTCTGTTTTTAGATTATTCCTCGCCCATTGCATATCATCTGAAAATACGAAAATTTCAGGATCGTTTAACTTTTCCTCTATTAAGGTCAGTGCTGTCACATAGTAATCTATTCCAAGCACACCGTGAATCGCTAGAGTTTTAGGATTTGAAACGTAGTCGCCTCGACGTATATGCAAGCTGACAGAGTTTGTATCCCTTATTTGTGATAAAGCACTCTCATTTATTGCATCAGGTTTCTGTTTGAAAGTAAAGTCACTTCGGATAACATCAGAAAAGTCTTTAAAGTATTTCTCACTCTGCCAATAGCCTTCAAGATAGGTATTTCCTGTAGTCTTTAAAACATCAGGGTCAAAATCAGAATTATGTTCTTTGATAAAACCGCGTTTGTACCTCGGCAACGTTTTTTGGCGTATTTTTTCAATTAAGTGCCATAACGAGCGGGAATTATCTGCCTTGAGGTTCTTGATTTCATCTTTCGTCGCAAAGTCTTGAACGATATTGAAGCAACTAAGACGATATGAGCGGAGTCTATAACCATCGAAAGAGGAAATATCTAATTTCAGGTCTGTGTTATGCTTGCAAGCGATACTTCGTCCAACCGCGTATTGAAACATCTGGTTGCCAAGGCCACCAATGATCTTAACGATGATCATAAATCAACTCTCTAATTTTCCCCATGAGGTCGATTATTCACTAACATTCATTTTTCTTGTGATGGTTGTACTACCATAACTTATGTGCTTTGACTTTTTGTGTGGCGTTTTTCACGTACTTGGTATCTGGTATCCAGTCTGGTTATTACTTGTTTAAACGCGTAATCGACGCCAAACCGGTCATTAAACAGATTTTGTGCGTTTTCACTATATTCCCCATAGTTGTCTGAGATAACCACGACAGCGCGTCCAATATCTTTTATATTATCGATAATAATCCCACATTTATATTCAGACAGTAAGTTCCCAATACCTGATGATAGGTTTGTGATAACCGGAAGTCCTGCATTTAAATAGTATGCAATTTTTCCTGATGATAAGCCCAGCGTCTCTAGATTTTTCTGTGTTAAAGGCGATCTGTGATCTTGGAAATAGAGAGCTATCCCAATGTCAGCCCCACTTATCAGTTGTCTATACTCATCAGAGTGTACAGGGTTTGATGAAATGAATATGCGGTTTTTTAATGAGGGATCTTGCTCTAGTCTCCTTAAGGGTAATAGTTTCTCATCCTCCTCAGAGAATTCATCAATATTATATCGTGTATGAATAACAAAAACCCAGTCCTCTGGCCAATATTGTATTGAATCAATAATCTTATCTAAACCTGTCCAGTCTCCAAGGCTTCCAGTATAAAGGACAACCTTTGTTCTTTTAGAGAGATTGAACCGTTTGTGCCAGTAATAATTTGAATTTCTTTGTGCAAGACCTAAAGGTGCATTTGGAACTAGAACGATTTTATCTAAAGGAATATTATTCTCAATTGAAAGAAGGGTTGCCCGCTCTGCATCCTGAGTGATAGCGAATTCAATCTTGTTACACAACTCCTGCTCTTTCATCTTGATTTTTTGATATGTTAAATCTTTAATTTCATCAGAAAATAATAGTTCTAGGGAATAATATACTAAAGGAATATCTACACTTTTTACTAAATTATTTGCCTTAATTAGGCCCCATGGATCAACACCAATAAAGCAAGCATAGGGTTTGTAATAATTTGAAAAACCAATATATATAGGTATAAAACTATTTTTTATGAGGAAAAATGCTGAATTAATCTTATTAAGAGAAAGTAAGATGAACCTGTATATTCCTCTCTCACTTTTTGTTCTACAAATCCTAGACAATTTTGCAATCGTCGGGATACTTGAGCAATACACATCAGAATGTGTATATATTATCTTGACATCTCTATGTTTAATTTGGGGAGTTATATGTTTGGCATCACGGCCAGTGAAAATATTAACTTTATATCCATTCTTCATGAGCAAAATTACAGCATTCATTATACTTGGAATTGAGTCAATATTTGCTCCGGGATGCACGATACCTACACGCTTGACAGTTTTACTATCTAATAATCGGTCGTTTTTTTTAAACCAAGTCCGCATGGCTACACTCCCTTAGCGATAACAAGTGTATTCCATGTCGTTTCATTTAACTCCCCATTATAACTTGGAAAAGGACCCATGTGAATTAGCTGAAAACCTGAACTCTGTAAAAAGAATGCCAATTCCTGGGGGAAGAAGAACCTAACTTCATGCTCTTCAAAGGTTTCATCAAGAAGCTGCTTTTTCTCAATCTTGTATACTTTAAAACGTACTCTGCACACATGGCGAAATGTGTCCAGTATTCCCGATGATAATCGGATTATTTTTGATTCTTCTATGTCTATGATCTTTATTTTTTCACTTGGCTTTTGGATGAGTACAGCTGGGCCATACCATACGTCAAAAATGAGTAATCCACCTTTTTTAATCTGCGTTCTTATATTCCTCAGTGTCTGAATCACATCTTCGTTTTTTATCTGGTATCCCAAGACCGCAAACATAACCAGAGCAGCATCAAACGTTTCTCCTAAATTAATTGTCTTAATATCCCCGTGGTGAAAAGAAACAGATACATTCTGTGCTTCTGCTTTTGTTTGCGCAATTTCCAACATCATTCTTGATCGGTCAACGCCGGCGACCCTGTATCCTTGTGCAGCCAGCCGGATCGAATGACTGGCGGTTCCGCACCCTAGATCAAGAATTGATTTAATTGGTCCTTCCCCATAGGTTTCGAGGATAGATTTTATGACATCACATTCCTCGTCATAGTCCTTCTCATGATATAGGGCGTCGTAGACATCTGCATATAGTGGTCCGAACACTTCATCCATATTCAAAGAGCCTCCTTGACGGCAGAGGCTACCTGCAATATCTGTTCGCTCGTCATCGTCAATCCGCTTGGCAGGTATAGTCCCTGCCGTGCGATCCTCTCCGCTATTGGATAATGTTCATTGAGAAACAGGCCCATATTATGAAACACCGGCTGTTCATGGAGTCCTAGGAAGAATGGACGAGTGCTGATGCCCCACGTCGCAAGGCGTTCTGCCACCTGCTCCGCGGTGATCTCGATATCTTCCGATAATTCAATGGCATACATCCAGTACACATTCTTTGCCCACTCTTTCTCGATGGGTGTTTTGATGCCTTGAACTCCCTTCAGTTCCTGTGCATACTTTTGTGCATTCTCTCTTTTTATCTTGATGAATCGATCGATCTGTTCCAACTGAGCTACGCCGACGGCAGCTTGGAGGTTGGTCATACGGAAATTCTCTCCCATCTCTGTATGGTAAAAGCGCTTCGTTTTCTTGAAGCAGAGGTTTCGATATGCCCGAGCACGCTCGGCTGTCTCTTCATCGCTCGTGACGACCATCCCCCCCTCCCCAGTGGTGATGATCTTGTTAGCGTAGAAACTGAAACTTCCTACATTACCGATGCTGCCGGCTTTCCTCCCTTTGTATAACGCACCGTGGACTTCTGCGGCGTCCTCGATGACCTTTAGGTCGTATTTCTCTGCCAGCTCCATGACCGGATCCATGTCCACCGGATGACCGTAGATATGCACCGGCATGATGGCCTTTGTCCTGTC
>DMDF01000203.1 GCA_003446605.1 Anaerolineaceae bacterium | reverse complement strand
TCCGGGGACTTCATTATCCCAATCAATGTCGGATGCGATGGCGTATGCGCCAGTTTCTTCGATAGCCTCGAAGACACCCACATCACCGGCAGAACCGCACACGGAGTAGACGATATCCACATCCTGGTTCTCGATCATGGCGAGTGCCAATTCTTTGGCTTTGGCTGGGTCACGGAATGAACCCACATATGCAACTACGACCTCAACTTCCGGATCAATATAGGCAGCGCCTTGTTGAAGACCGGAGAGGAAGCGTGCAACCGATGGAACATCCATACCGCCGACGAAACCGATGACCTTTTTGTCATTCATGTTCTCAAGGGTAGTATCGGTTGTCATCATGGCAGCTAATGCACCAGCTAAGAAAGTGCCTTCCTGTTCCTGCGAAATCAAACCAACCACATTATCTCCACCGGTGTAGGAATCAACCAGCGCGAAATGGGTGTCGGGAAAATCTGGTGCCACATTGGCTACGGCATCCTGCATGGTTGAGCCTACACCAATGACTAGGTCGTAACCTTCCTGCGCAGCGGTGCGAACATTGCGTTCCCATTCTTCAGCTACTTCACTCTCGAGAATCCTTTCCTCAAAGCCGAATTCTGCGGAAGCTTGTTTGTAGCCCTCGCCAGCCAGGTACATGAATCCTTCCAGCCCGATGCGTCCGGCAGGTACCAGCGCTATTTTGAGAGGTTCAACTTCTTCGACTTCCTCCATTACTTCCTCTTCAACAACCTCCGCTTCTGCTGGCTCTTCTACAACTGCTGGCTCTTCAGTGGACCCTGTTGCGCATGCAGCCAGCATGAGTGATAGTACCAATAACCCAATTAAAATCTTATACAGCCGTTTCATGTTTTATACTCCTCCGAAATTTTTAATCTTCGATTTGCACAATTCTTATTCTTGTCTCTTCCTTTACACCTCCTACCTTTGGTCTTGGTTTCTCTTCATAGAATTTTTATGGAAGCGGCCAATCGTTTTTCTTCCACAATTTGATCGCCTGTTCTTTTGATTTGGCGTAAACTTCTTTCTCATCAACCTTGGTGAACTTGCCATCCTGCAAAAGGATCTCACCATCTACAAGGACGGTATTCACGTCGGTACGTTCACAGGTATTCACGATATAATTGATCGCGTTCACATCAAAGATGGGAACGCTGGAACGATCATTTAGCAGGACGACGTCTGCTTTCTTCCCAACTTCTAGAGATCCGATCTTCTTTTCCATCTGCAGTACTTTGGCTGCTTCGATGGTTGCCATTCGCAGTACCTGATCATCTTTCATCAGTTCAGGATTCTCGTATTTAATACGGTGGATCATTTGGGCAGTGCGCATCACCTCAAAATAGTTAAAGGTTTGCCCATCTGTTCCTAACCCAACGGTTACTCCTTCCCTGATCAAATGCAGCATATCCGGCCAGAAGCTGAAGATTGCATTCGACTCCGCATTGTGCGCTACTTTGACATCATATTCTTTGAAAATCTGGGGGTCCTGCCACTGGTCAATATAGCTGCAGTGGAACAGGATCAGATTTGGGCTCAGGAAGCCTATATCCGCCAGATAGCGGGTGGGGCGTTTTCCAAAGCGCAAACAGGTGTCAAAGTGGTGATAGCGATCGTCGAGATGATGCATCATATAACCGGCGTTCAATTCATCGGCGCTCTTCTTTACTTCTTGGAGCAGTTCGGTTGGGCAGGTGTAGGTAGTGTGCACGCCGATTCTGCCGGTAATGCGGTCGTACTCACGTGCCCTTGCCTTTTTAATGAAATTGATATTTTCCTGCAACCCCATGGCAGCATTTTCTTCGCTGATGCGACCGGTGGTTTCAAAGGATAGAACGGCTCGAATGCCAGTTTCCATACAAGCCTGGTCAACAGCATCCAGCGCACCCGGCAGCGCGTAAGAACCTTCCGCTGTATCGGTAGTGGTTGTGATACCGCTGCGCAGATGATCGAGTACATTGGCACGCGTTCCAGCGTACATCACTTCCTGGTCCACCCGGTCTTCCAACAGCGGCAGCCAGAAGCGATCCATCCAAGATACGAAAGAGAAGTCAGGAGATTCGAACCCGGAATACGGTATGCTTCGCACTACTGCACTGTACAGGTGGTTGTGGCAGCTTACCATGCCGGGGATGATGAGCTTATCATGGGCATCAATTTCTTTTGCCCCAGGTTTATTAGAGATATCAGTATCAGGTCCGATCTCTTTGATAATGTCGTTTTCAATATAAATGGATCCATTGCGAATCACATCGCCCTGTGGGTTCATGGTCACGATCAATCCATTTTTGATCAAGATTTTTTCCATAATAACAATCTCCTTTTCTTGTGAGCGGAATGCTTCATTAAGCTGCGTTTTCTTGGGCTGCTACGCGTAGTTTGCTGATACCTGCACTGGCACCGCTTTTCAGGAATGCAATATCGTTAGAATAGGCGAGGATCTTCATGCCGCGTTTGTTCCATTCGATCAGCCAATCCAGGTTTCCGATATGAATACCACACGGTACATTGTGTTTGAGGGAGGCATCCAGTACCTGCTGGATATAGGGTTCGAGAGCTGCGAGATTATCCTTGGCATGGATTCCCATGCTCAATCCGAGATCCACCGGACCAAGCACCACTGCATCCACACCTTCCACCGAGACCAGTTCTTCGATATCTTCAACGGCTTTCTTTCGCTCAATCTGCAGGATGATCATGTTCTCTCGATTGGCTTGTTCCGTGAATTCCCATACATCCTGCGGTAAAAAGTTGTTGTGCCCTTTGGTGACGGAAAGACCGCGCGAACCGACCGGAGGATAATGGGTATATTCAACGATCCTTTCCACCTGTTCTTTTGTTTCAACACGTGGGATCATGATGCCCATTGCCCCTGCATCCAGCACCCTCGCCATCAGGTGATACTGGTCGCTTGGAACTCTCACCAGTGGGACTACGCTGGTCAAACGCGCAACTTTCACCATATCGGCAACTACACCCAGATCATTGGGTCCATGCTCCATGTCAAAGAACATAAAGTCACAACCAGCTTGTTCCATGATCAATGAAATGGATGGCGAGCGAGAGTCTTGCGCCATCGTACCGAAAATTGTCTCACCTGCCTCTAGCTTTACACGTAATGGATTGGGTTTCATATTTATTTCTCCTGATGAATTTGTTTTATGCAAATAATTCCGGGTTCGCCGGGTAAATAGGTTTTTCGCCGCGCAGAACGTGCAGCACGTCCTCAGCTACCATCATGCCCATACGACGTCTACCCTGATCGGTAAAACTTGCCAGGTGGGGTGTGAGTACGATGTTATCAAGCTGAAAGAGCGGATTATCAGCTTGTGGAGGTTCAGGGTCAAATACATCCACTGCTGCGCCTGCGATCGTATTGTTCTGCAGGGCTGCGATGAGTGCTTTCTCGTCCACGACTGGTCCGCGTGATGCATTAATCAAAAAACCACCTGAACCGAGTGCTTCCAGCACTTTTGCGTCGATCAGGTGGTTTGTTTCCGCGGTCGCAGGTACATGCAATGAGATAATATCCACTTTTTTTGCCATCTCGAGGATATTGTCCATGTAGATGGCACCCCAATTCTCGACCTTATCGCGAGAAATGAAGGGGTCAAAGACAAAAACTGTCATGTGTAAGGCATCGCGGCACATTTCTGCAAATCGTTTGCCGATGTGCCCGAACCCTACTACACCCACGCTTGCGTTATCCAGTTCGAATCCCACAACCTGGTCGCGGACATGAAAATTACCTTTGCGCGTTTCTCGATCAAGGTAGGTTAATTTTCTGGCGGCAGCCATCATGAGAAGAAAGGCATGCTCTGCAGTGGATTCAGTAGGTCCCATGGGGGTGAAAACCACAGGGATTTTACGCTGTGTTGCTTCTGCAACATCTACAATATCAAGCCCAGCGCCGTGCCTTCCAATAACCTCGATGTTCTTCGCGACTTCCATTTCTTTTGCTTGCATTTTCATGCCGGCGCACAGAATCATGCCATGCATATCAGGCAACATTTGCACTACCTCTTCTGCGGGTGCCTGATAGGGAGTGATTACTTCCACTTCTTGCGACAGAAGGGCGATAGCGTCTGAATGAATGGGTTTGTTAATTAATACTTTTTTCACACCAATACCTCGTTTAGAATGGTTATTTTATAAAAAACCGCACTCATACAGAATGCGGTTTTGTTGCTAAAGACCTATTGAACTTCCATCTTATGTGATGTAACTTTCATGTAAGGGAAATATCGGGCTGCGGATGACTCAATGAGGGTTCGCATGGCTTCAGATGCGCCAAAAGAATCTCGATCTCGGATGGCTTCGGCAACGACGTAGTGTAGTTTCCAGCCCTCTTTTGTGAGAGGTAGCACGCGGAATAATTGATCCAACGCCTTGAATAAGGTGGAATCAATTTGCGCCAGGAATTTATTATTAACCATGGTTGCGATCAAACGATGAAATGCTAAGTCGAGGTCGTGACAACATTCGTGATCTTTGGCTTCGATACACTCCCATTCACGTTGCAGAATATCAAATAACTCATTGATCTGATCTTCCGTGGCGTGTTCCACAGCATGGAATGCTAAACCGCTTTCAATGATTCCGCGTGCTTCAAACAACATTTCAAGGTCCAAACCACCCAGACTGACTGATACGTCAATGAACTTTTCGTAAGGTTCCACAAATGGTTGGCTTGATACAAACGTACCGCTGCCGTGCCGCATTTCAAGAACCCCCATGGTTTGAAGGGATTGTAAGGCTTCTCGCAGGGTGGACATACCCACTCCCAGTGACTTGGCAAGATCTCGCTGGGGGGGCAGGCATTCCCCAGGGCTCCAGTAACCATCGCTGATCATGGAAAGGATACGGTCAATGGTGGCGGTGGATATTTGCCTGCGATGAACGGGTTTGATGGGACCTTTCTCCATTTCTCTTCCTTCTCGAGTGAGAGTCATCAGGTGTTCAGAACACTTTTATAGTATAAAAAAAAATACCCAAAGTCAATATGATGAAAATAATATTCACAACTTTTGGCATCAAAAAACGTCAAAAATGACAATTTTTAAGGTTTGGATTTGGAAAAAACGGGACCTAACCCTTTAAGGCGAACCCCTTCACGCAGGTTGGTGTAGGCGATCTTGCTTGGATCTTCGAGGATGGCACTGGGAGCATCAACGTTGATGATGGCGCTTGCGATCGGACCAAAATCGGCGCGATAGTGGTTGGCGCTTTTTAGTACCAGAATTTTCATTTCGCAAGGTTCGATGCCTACCACACGAAATAGAGACTGATCAAGCGCTTGCATACGGTCGCTGGAAATGACGATATGAATATTTCCCAATCGTACATGCGCCATTTTCCCAAGATTTAGGACGCGCCCTGCAACCATCGGACCGTTTCCCATGAAGTCTCCCTCATGCAATTTCTCAACATGATAACTGGCGGTCATTGGTGTGTGTCCGGGCAGTGAGTGCCCCCCCAGTGCGATCTCTACAGTATTCCCTTCGCCTGCCTGGTGTGCCAGCTCCGCAGCGTGTGGATCCCACAGCACCCCCAGAGCAGTTTCAGGTGCATCATTTTTGACCAATTCTTTCAACAGCCAAACGGTATCGGAGGGGCTGCCCCCACCGGCATTATCTTGCACATCCACCAAAATGACGGGTTGCGTTGTGGATTGTTGGAGTTTTATTGCTCTCCGAACTGCCTCAAAAGGGGGTACCAGATCAACAGAGAATTGTTCTTCCCGTTCAAGAATAGCCCGCATTAAAAAATCAGCACTTTTATCTGCTGTGAGCTGATCCGATGCATAGGTAAAGACCGAAGGACCTGTGTGCGGAAGATCACAGGCATTGAATCCTTCCATGATGGATGCGGAAATTACTCCATCCCAATCTTCTACAATAGGCAGCTGTGCATATAGTGATTGAGCTGGTTCTTTGGTGGTGGGTTGGGTTGTAGCGGGCATCAAGAAGGGTGCCATTTGGAAGCTTTTATAGAGCGGTTTTCCGTCAAGTACATAGCGCATCACCTGCGCGCAGCGCTGCCCATTTTCAAATCCATCTATATGCGGGTATGTGCGATATCCGATCATGACGGTGGCAAGTTCAAAGCATTCTTTGGATATATTCCCGTGCAGGTCAAAGGATGTAACGATCGGGATATTTCCCACTATCGCACGTGATCTGCGCAGGATCTCGGTTTCCCCATCCTGTAAATTCCCATAAACCATGGCTCCATGCAGATCCAGCAACAACCCATCAAAGGGAAAATTTTCGTGCATTTTCTTTTCAATCATTCCCATTAGGTGGTTGAATACGTCTTCCGTTATTGGTTGAGAGGGTTCAGTACCACACCATATCAATGGGCAGACTGTAAGGTCACATTTGGCTGCATCTGCTAGAAATCCACTGGCAGCAATATTAAGTCTCTTTTCCCCGAATTGCAGTATCTCATCTCCATGAAGCAGTTTGGGATAAAAACCACTTTGATTGAGGAAATTCTCCAATGGGGTAGGAGTATTGGAAAAGGTATTCGTTTCGTGGATAAAACCTGCCAGACCTATCTTTGCCATGTGTATTTCCTTTTCTTCCTTGATTGGGTAGATACCTAACCTGTTTTTTCACAGTGTACTATAAATTTCATGGATGAATTGATAAAAACCTCAATTTTGGATTTTAAACAGGTAATTTAATAATTCTTAACAAAAAGCTATCAGAATTCCCTGTATAGTATAGTAGTGGTTTTTATGATGAAGTATGGATGATGGAGGTGTTAAAATGATTGAGAGAATCAAAGCGGCATTTTCATTTCGTAAAGATATTTATAAAGAAGTGGAGTTGGATGAGAGTTTTACGAATTCCGCCTGGATCATTGTAGCTGTTGCGGCTTTATTGAGCAGCATGGGCGCCAACGCGGAAATGATCCGCTCGAGTTTTGGTTCCTGGCTATTGGGTTCGATCTTTCGGGCTGCAGTTAGTGTGGGTGGTTTTGCGCTTAGTTGTTACATCATCAACTGGTTGAGCAAAGCTCTTTTCAAAGCTGAAACAAATTTCAACGAATTGGTGCGTACTCTTGGTTTGGCTTCGGTGTGGAATGCAGTGGGCTTCTTAGGAATTATTTCAGTCATTTCTCCGGCGCTGCGTTGTGCTACCGGCATTTTCGAATTCGCTGGCGGCATTGCCGGTTTGGTTGCTTGGGTTATCGCAGCCAAAGAAGCGCTTGATCTTGAATGGGGTGAGACAATTCTGACCATCGTTATTGGATGGGTAGCACAGGCGGTTATCCTGTGGCTGGCGGGATTGATTCTGGCGAGGGCAGGTTTGGGTGTTGTTTCTGCAATTTTCTGAGTCTGGCTTGTTCATCATGAAAATGTAAAAAGGTGCAGTTCAAACCTGCACCTTTTTACAACCCTACTGATTTCTCATACGTATATAGAATGCGTAGATGATGGATAAATGAGGAGATGATTATGTCTGAGATTAAAAAAGAGACACGGGAACTGGGAGAGTTTCACAAGATTACAGTCAAAGGGATGGGCAAGATTCTACTAAAACAGGGATCTCCCCAGGAAGTAACGGTTGAAGCCGAAGAGCATGTTCTCAGCAGGATTAAAACCGATGTGATCGATGGATGTTTGATCATTGATATTGGGAGGGACTGGCTTGAAAAATTGACCGCTGGTTTAGATTATTTATCCTCTCGGAATATCATATTTGATATCACTATGAAAAAGCTTGACGCCCTGGAAGTTGCCGGGGGTTGTTCAATCGAAGCGAGCGAGTTTAAAGGCAAAGAACTTATATTGGATTTGAGTGGCGCATCGAGTGTGGAATTTGAGGATATTAATTATGATGTCATTAAATCCAACTTACCGGGAGCGGGTAAATTGGCGATGGATGGAAAAGTAAAAGAACAATTTATCAGTTTGACTGGTGCTGGAAGTTATATTGCCGATGACCTCGAAAGTGAAAAAACACATATCAGCCTAACCGGTGTCGGAAGTGCTCGTTTATGGGTGAAGGATGAACTGGACGCTGCGATTACGGGGGTGGGCACGATCGAATATTACGGTGAACCGCAAATTAAACAATCCATAGCCATGATGGGGAGTATCCGCAGTCTGGGTAAGAAAATAACCTAAAAAACCACCTCTGAGCCTGTGAAAATTATGTCTTTGTGGGCTGAAAAAGGGTTAAAGGTCAATTTTATCAATTTCTTGACGGGGTATTGACCAGGGTGTAAACTAAAAGTTGTAGTTTCATTAAAAGTGAGAAAAGGAAAAATGCAAGAAGAGAAATCATACGATCTGGATCCTGACCCTAGACGTAGCTTAACAAGATTCTCACGCGGTTTATACTGGCGAGGAGGTGTGTTGCGCTAAGCATTCACTTCTTCAGGGTTTTGTCTGTATAGTACAAGCTCTCAGTATATCTTGCGAAGATGAACTGAGAGCTTCTGTTTTGTCAGGATAGATGATTTATGGAGGTAACCCATGATCACTATTTTACAGACACAAAACGAGAAATTGGTCCCCATTGAAAAGGTGGCGGATGGCGCTTGGGTGAATGTGATTGACCCAAGTGAAGAGGAAATCGAAACTTTGCTCTCCTGGGGGGTGCCAAAAGATTTTATTACCTATCCATTGGACCTCGATGAACGGTCCCGGACCGAAAAGGATGATGGTTTTACCCTGATTCTGCTGCGTATTCCCTATTTTCAAAGTTGGGATGAGGATATTCCGTATATTGCCATCCCGTTGGGAATTATATTTTCTGATAAGATCATTATCACGATCTGCCGCCATGAAAACGATCTTATAAATAGCATTGTGAAGAAGAACGGGAAATATTTTTCAACGCTTAAGCGAAACCGTCTTATTCTGCAGATCATGCTGGCAAATGCAAATCACTTTTTATCCTATTTACGGAATATTCAAAAGATCATTGATCAAACTGAAGATGAATTACAGCGTTCCATCCGTAATAAAGAGGTGCTTGAACTGCTCAAGTATCAAAAATGTTTGGAATACTTCTCCACAGCATTACGTTCGAATGAGATCATGTTTGAACGTCTCCAGCGCAATAAATTTTTTACCATTTTCCCTGATGATTCAGACCTGCTTGAAGATGTAATTATCGAAAACCAGCAAGCCATTGAAATGACCGGTATCGCCGGAAACTTGCTCAGCCAGATGATGGATGCGTATGCTTCTATTATCCAGAACAATCAAAATACCATCTTTAAAATTATGACTGCCTGGACCATTATCTTAAGCCTGCCAACTATTGTTGCCAGTTTTTATGGTATGAATGTTGCTCTGCCCCTTTCAGGTGACGGGAACGCTTTTCTTATCATAACAGGGATATCCCTGGGGATTATGCTGGTAGTGATCTTATTCTTCAAGAAAATCAACTGGTTATAGAGAAAGAGTCGTGCTTTCTCTGTGAACGGGTACATGGGAGGTGTATTATCAAGGAATACGTAATTAATGTGGATGTCCTGCTGAACCAGGTACGCAGCGCTCTCGAGCGAGGTGATCTGAAAAGTGCAGTAGGTTTATTGGAAGCTCTCAAACCTGCCGATCAGGCGAATGTGTTTGATGATCTACAGCCAGATGAGCAGGATGAGCTGCTGCCGCGATTGAATCCGGAAGATTCTGCGGATATTTTAGAAGAAATGCAGGATGAGGATGCTGCCCAGGTAGCCGAGCGATTGCATTCTGAAAATTTGGCAGATATTCTTGATCATATGGAACCTGATGAAGCAGCTGATCTTCTTGGGGATATCAAACCAGCCCTTGCCACGCAAGCAATTCAAAGCATGAAAGAAGCAGATGAGGTACTGCCGCTGCTTGAACATACTGATGATTCAGCAGGTGGTTTGATGACAGCTGCAGATGTCATCCTTAAAGAAGAGATGACGGTTAATGAAGCTATCAAACATCTGCGTGCCATTTCCCCTGATTCAGAACAGATCTACTATTTATTTGTGGTTGATGATAGGGGGGTTCTGGCAGGGGTTGTGAACTTACGTGATCTTGTTGTTGCTCCTAAGGATACGCTTATTGGCTCCATCATGGAACGGGATGTAATCTCAGTGAAAGCGGATACCGATCAGGAGGAAGCGGTACGTATTGTTAAACGTTACGACCTGCTGGCGTTGCCGGTAGTTGATGAAGGGGATCGATTATTAGGCGTGATCACCTATGACGACTCTCTGGATATTCTGGAAGATGAAGCAACGGAAGATATCTACCGTTTAGGTGGTATCTCAAAAGAGAAACCCGGGGATATTTCTCTCAAGGATGCAATACGCAGTCGATTACCATGGCTGGTGGTTAATTTGGTCATGGCGATGATCACCGGTTCTGTGCTTAGTTTGTTTGAGAATACCATTGCACAAATGGCTGCCTTGGCTTCTTTTTTCCCCATTGTTGCTGGGGTGAGTGGTAGCTCGGGTACACAAACCCTGACGGTTACAGTACGTAGTCTGGCGACTGGTGAGATCAATATAAAGGATGCACGTCGTTCGATCTGGAAATCGCTGCTGTTGGGTATAGTGAATGGTCTGGTATTGGGTGCACTGGTGGTCTTGATTGGTTATCTTTGGAAAGGAGATATTCAACTTGGTTTTATTGCTGGGGTGCCACGCTGGTCAATGTCATGATCTCATCGATCACAGGTGTCCTCGTCCCGCTTCTGATCAATAAGATCAAACTCGATCCAGCTCTGGCTTCTCCTATTCTCGTCTCAACGATGGCTGATTCACTGGGTTATCTGGTATATCTGGGATTGGCGAGTGCTTTATTAACTTATGTGGTGTGAAACACCATGCTGTTTTAAATAATTGGCACCTTAATAGAAAAAAGGTTTAGCCTTCTATTCATAGCTTCATTTTGAGTTTCAAGTTAAGAAAAGCGGATACCATTAGCAAAGAACATATCAAAATCCGGATAGGTGTTCAATTCCAGATGTTCGATTTGCTTTGCAAGCTGCTCTCCTTTTTGGCGCAGGGCGCTGGATAGCAGCATCATTTTTGCCCCTGCACCGGCTGCATTTCCCACTGCTGAAATTTTGTGCAGCGGTAGATCCGGCAGCATACCGATCTGAATGGCGTGCTGTGGGTTAAGATAGGATCCAAAAGCGCCTGCAATGATGACCTCTGCGATATCTTCATCCTTGACCTTGAGATAATCCATCAAAATAGCGATACCGCTGCGAATGGCGCCTTTGGCGAGCAAGATCTGGTCAATATCTTTCTGAGAGATGGTAATTTCTCTTTGATTAGCTGATGGGGGGATGAGAGTATAAATACGCATATTGGAATCATCCGTACTCACATGAGCATGTTCGCGATCAAGACGCCCTCTTTGATTAAGTATTCCTCTCTGTTTCAATTCTGCAATCACATCCAGAATTCCTGATCCACAAATACCGATTGCTTCCCCACCCCCTATTACATCAACGTTTGCATTCCCTTCCGGATCGATACGGACATGTTCAATGGCGCCGGGTGCTGCGCGCATCCCGAAACGAATATGGGCGCCCTCGAAAGCGGGTCCGGATGCTGTGGAACAGCTGACGATTCTATCCCCTTTTTGAATCGCGATCTCTGTATTTGTCCCAATGTCAATTCCCAGTCTGGTGTGCTGGTCATCCCCAAAACCAGAAGATAGAAGAAAAGCAAGATGATCCGAACCGACAAAACCGGCGATGGGAGCTGGAAAATAGGCTTTACTGCCTGGCATGCCCTGTATCCCGAGTGCATCAATGGGAATGTTCAACGCTTGATCTACCATCATGGTGAAGGGAGCTGACGCCAGGTATTTGGATGGAAGGTCAAGAAAAAAGTGATGCATGGCTGTATTACCGACAAAACAAAAATCCATGATCGCTTGTGGCTTAACCTTTGCTTCGTGGCACACAGAATTGATGACTTCATTAATCGCTTCGATGATGATGGAATGAAGGTGAGCTGCTTGTGCATCATTTTGCAAGGCATATTCGAGGCGTGCCATGATATCCTCACCATAGGCAATCTGAGGATTGGGGATGCCTTTCACCGCCATGGTTTTTCCGGTGGGTAGATCCATCAAAAAACAGGCGATCTTTGTTGAGCCAACATCCACGGCTAAACCCAGCATGGCAGCGGGCTTTTCCGGTAGGATATTGAGGATCTCGTTTTGATTACACACAGCGTAAACATCCCAATTCCCGTTTCGTAAAACCGCAGGGATGGTTTGCAGAGCTGTACGAATGCGCTCATCATTTTCAAAGTACATTCCTGGCTGAGCAGAAAGGAGATTGCGCAGATCAGCAATTGGATGGGTGAGACTGGGAGGATTAAGGTGGATAGGTTCACAATGAATGGGGGACTGGATTTCTTGAATGTCATGCCGCCCTTCAGTTTGTAGGCGCTGTTTGCTTTCCAGGGATGTGGGGGGGATGAAAATTTTTACGTTGTCGTGAACGGTGGTCTCGCAAGCTAATCGTTCACCCTCTTTTAAAATGCCACCCTTGAGGAATGTTGTCTCGCTGCGAGTGGGCGGGTTGCTCTCACCCTCGATGATCTGGATCGCGCATTTCCCGCATATCCCTTTACCTCCACAGACGTTCTGCAGCTGGATGCCAGCCTGCCTGGCTGCATCCAATAAGGTGATAGGTTCGGAACAGATCAGGCGGATACCAACGGGTTGAAATTCAATAGAGAATGAACCTTCGCTCAAGATGGGATCCGGCATGCTTTGAATTGTTCTAGATCTCGATTTCTCTTACGGATGAGGCGATACGGTGAGGTCGGTAAGGGAACTGCTCGATATCCTTCATGGAGGTGACTCCCGAAAGAACCAAGATGGTTTCCATCCCGCTTTGCAGACCAGCGATAATGTCCGTATCCATCCGATCACCGATCATGACGGTGTCCTCTGAGTGAACTCCTAAGTGGTTCAACGCCGATCGCATCATAAATGGATTCGGTTTGCCACAGAAGAAGGGGCTTTTACCACTGGCTTTCTCGATCAAAGATGCCATGGCTCCACAGGCGGGCACGATTCCCTCATCACTGGGACCAGAAGGATCGGGGTTGGTTGCCAGGAAATGGGCTCCTTCCATGATGAGCCTGACGGCTTTGGTAACCTGCCGGAAATTGTAATCAAAGGTTTCCCCCAGAACCACAAAATCAGCGCTTTCCGGGGTCAGGATAAAACCAGCATCGTGAATAGCCAGGTTCAAACCGCTTTCCCCGATCACAAAAGCATTTCCGCTGGCTTTCTGTGTTTTCATGAAATTAGCGGTCGCCATGGCGGATGTGTAGATTTCATTCTGGCTGACTGAAACTCCCGATGTTTGCAATTTATGTGCAAGATCAATAGGAGTGTAAATGCTGTTATTGGTTAAAATAAGGAACTTTAGCCCCTTTTCACGTAACTTTTCTATAAATTTATCGGCGCCCGGAACCATTTTCTTTCCATGAACCAGAACGCCATCCATATCAATTAAATAACTTTTATTTTCCATATAATTCCTGTATAAATTGTTGTTAACGAGATTGTATCATTGAAAAAGGGACGCTCTTGTGTGTTCTGGTGATGGCGTCCCTTTTTATCTCCTTTTCTTGTTCAGATAGCTCCTGATTTACCCAATCAGTTTTCTTACTTCAGGTAGCTGACCTGCACTTCCTAATTTTTCATTTTTATGAGCAATGAATTTCGCGTATTCTTCCATGAATACGATACCTGGTTTGCGCAGATCAAAATTTTCAGGATGCTCCTGGAAATGTTCACG
>DMDF01000185.1 GCA_003446605.1 Anaerolineaceae bacterium | reverse complement strand
ATCATGTGCAGTTCACCGCGCGCCAGCAGTGGTTTGAGCATGTTGCCCGCATCCATAGCGCCTTCGGCTTTACCGGCACCCACCACGGTGTGCATTTCATCCACGAACAGCAATACCTCTCCAGCAGATTCGGTGATCTCTTTGAGCACTGCTTTCAAGCGTTCCTCGAATTCACCACGGTATTTGGCTCCTGCGATCAGAGACCCCATATCGAGCTGGATAAGACGTTTCTTTTTCAACCCTTCCGGGACATCTCCGTTTATGATGCGCTGCGCTAACCCTTCTACAATAGCCGTCTTGCCCACGCCCGGTTCTCCGATGAGCGCCGGGTTGTTCTTGGTACGGCGAGAGAGGATCTGGATGGTACGCCGGATCTCCTCGTCTCTGCCAATGACAGGATCAAGCTTGCCCTGGCGAGCCAGTGCGGTCAGGTCGCGTCCATATTTTTCAAGGGATTGATAGGTGCTTTCCGGGTTTTCGGAGGTGACACGTTGTGTTCCGCGCACCGATTTCAATGCAGCCAGAACAGCATCTTTGGTAATGCCATTTTGCTGCAATCGTTTCCCTTCCGGTGAATCGGTCAACCCCAACAGAATATGCTCGGTGGAGACATATTCATCCTGCATGCCTTTCGCATAGCGCTCCGCAGCCTGCAATACATCCGCTGCGGGTCGCGATAGCCCCACTTCTATATTGGAACCGCTGATCTGAGGGCGGTGACTTAGATCCTGCGAGATCTCTGCCTGCAACGCGCTGGTCGAACCGGCGATCTTTGTCACCACTGCCGGTACCACACCCTGGTCCTGCTGTAACAATGCCAGCAACAGATGTGCAGGCTCGATCGCCTGGTGGTTGTAGCCCTGTGCGATGCGCTGCGCGGAGAGGATAGCCTCCTGTGATTTTTGTGTATATTTTTCCAGATTCATAGAAACCTCCCATACTGATAATGACTCAACTATATTTTAGGGAAAATATGTATGAAAGGGATAAAAAAAAGGTCAAAAAAAGATCAGCGATTCCAGCCTGGAGCTGAATCCAGACTAAAATCTGTGCCATTTTCAACCATGATGATGCGTGTTTGCGGACATGGAGAATCATATGCCAGGTGATAAAATCAAGGGTCCAAAATACCGCAACAACTTGGTCAGCCTGGCTTCATCATCATCCACCACCAACAAGCCACAAGCAGATAACACCTGCTATGCCCATAAGATTAGCTGGATTAATTTACTTTCGGAGGGAGAGTTCCATCACCGTTCTGTATCCACATACCTCATTAGAAGGGCTGCCCATGAACGGGCATCCGGCACATGTTCTCCGCGAACACATTGGCATAGCTGTCTTCTTTGCTACAATCTTTGATTTGTTCATCGTCTGCAAAATCCCTTCCAATGCACCGGGCTCCATATCCAATTTTGCAGCCAGTTCCTTTAAAACGACCACGCCATGATTCTTTTTTATTTCTTGTAATATTTTTTGTACCATTTTTTACCAATTCATCATCCGACCAGGCAGGGATGAACAAGACCCTGCCCGGTCATTATTAAAGGGTTAGAATAGCGAGCCAATTTGGAAGATTAGTACAGACGCAACCCAGGCTATGGCAAACTGCCCAATCACGCTGACCCACATCCACTTTGCACCAAATTCCTGTCGCTCTGCAGCCACCGCGACCATACATGGGGTATAGAGTAGCACAAATACCATAAAAGCAAAGGATGCCAATGTTCCCTTCCCTCCACTAGATTCTTCAAAGCTGTTTTCAACTGCTGCCATCAGTGCTGTTGGCTCAGATTCTTCGTCAGCTTCAAAAAGGTCAATGCCAACGATCAATGGGATCGATTTGATCGTATCCCAGGTTGCCGCAAAGAAAGATGTCACAATCTGCCAAACATCAGCGAGGAAGGATGTTTCTTCCACCGGTTCAGCTTCACTATCTTCCACCTCATAGATTTGGGACATGGTGCTGACCACCACCTCTTTTGCGACAAATCCTGACAGTAAGGAACCGGCAGCTTCCCATGTGCCAAATCCAGCTGGTTTATAAATGGGAGCCATGACAGATGAGATGGCAGCAAATGCGCTATCACCAACCGGAGCATCAGCAAAGTTTCCTTCTCCTTTTACAGGGATAGCCAGCAGGAGCCAGATAACAACGCTTGTCACAAGAATGAGCGTCCAGGCTTTCTTGACAAAAGATGAGGTGCGTTCACGCATTTGAGCCCAGATACTCTTAAAAGTTGGTCGCCGATATGGAGGAAGTTCCATCACGAAGGGAGCTTCTTGACCTCCCTTAAAGACTGTATTTTTCAAGAGGATGCCAGCAAGAATAGCCACGACAATTCCAATGACATATAACGAAAAGATGACCTGCCCGGTATTGTCAGGGAAGAAGATGGTCGCAAACAACACATAAACCGGTAAACGCGCCCCACAGCTCATAAATGGAACAAGCAAGCTGGTCAAGATACGGTCTTTTTCATTCTCGAGTGTGCGGGTTGCATAGATAGCTGGAACAGTGCATCCGAAACCCACAATCATTGGCAAAAAGCTCTTGCCATGCAACCCCAATCGATGCATTAAACGATCCATAACGAATGCTGCACGAGCCATATACCCGGAATCCTCCAGAATAGCCAATGCGAGGTACAGCATCATCAATACCGGCACAAACACCAGTACACCACCCACCCCAGCGATGACACCATCCACAAACAATGATTCAACCCAAGAACCATCCAAATTGATCAGAGATAACAATGAAACGACCCAATGAGTAAGCGGACCTGAAATCACACCATCCACCCAATCTAAGAACGGTCCTGATATATCGGTGGTAAGTTTGAAGACCACCCACATGAGAGCCAGAAAGATAGGGATCCCAAAGATACGATGGGTTACAATGCGATCAATCTTGTCGGAAACACTCTCTTTGCGGATCTTTGGTTTTTTAACAGTTGAGCGCACCATAGCATGGATCACCGAATAATACGCATCTGCTATTTCAGTGTCCACTTCCATTTCCGACCTGGCAGAATATTCTTCACTAAAATTGTGAGCTTCGAGCAGGAGAGGCTGGTAAGAATCATCTTTTTGCAGATCATTCCATACCGCTTTATCACCCTCCAGCAACTTGATAGCCAACCAGCGCGTATCATACAAGTCACCCAGCTCAGCGTATTCGCGAGCCATCAAATCTAATTTCTGGATCTCATCTTCCAGGTCACTCTTGAATTGAACACACGATTTCTTTTGGTAATTCTCCAAATCATTGGACATTTCTAGGATGGTATCTTTCAAATCATCAATTCCCACCCCATCTCGTGCGACCAAACTGACGACCGGCACATTCAACATATTGCTTAGTCGATCGGCATCAATGCTGGTCTCTTGTTCAACAACAATATCCATCATATTGAGCACAACAATAACCGGAACGCCCAATTCGATCATTTGCAATGTCAAATACAAATTGCGCTCAATATTCGCTGCATCAAGAATGGACACAATCAGATCCGGATCTTCTTTGATCACATAGTCACGTGCAATTATTTCTTCCAAAGAATATGCTGTAAGACTGTACGTTCCTGGCAAATCAACGACTTTTATTTTTTTATTTTTGTATTGAAAACTACCTTCTTTCTTTTCCACCGTCTTTCCTGGCCAATTGCCTACGTGTTGTTTTGTTCCTGTAAGCTGGTTAAATACCGTGGACTTGCCACAGTTTGGATTCCCTGCCAATGCTATCGTTATATCCCTCGTCATTTTTATTACCTCAATGTTTCTGTATTATAAGGACTCGCGATGATTTCCCTTAAACCCTGCGCGTCTTCGTCCTCTTCTATGGTGAGACCAACCATGCTTCATTTGTTGTTCATAATGATATTCAGCTTGCAATTCAACCTGAATGTGATGTTGAAGCTCTCTTCCGAGTGCCAATCTGGAATCTTTTACAGCAAGGATGACTGGTCCACCCTCATTACGCGATACAATCACAATCTCCACACCCGGTGTTAAACCTAAGGCATTCAATCGATGATGGATACTTTCTCCACCATGGATCGAAGTAAGTTTGAGAACCTGACCGACCGGAGCTACGTTAAGCGGCATCATTCAATTCCCGAACCAGGATCATATGTGCTTCCTCTCTGCGTAAGGAAAGGTTGTAGCCTCTCACTTCAAACTCAATCGGGTCACCCAAAGGCGCTTCACGCACTACTGTAACCTCGGTACCTTTTGTCAGACCCATATCCAACATCCTGGTTCGAATTGGTGCACTCCCCGTTATTTCCTGGACAATACATTTCATTCCAATTGGAACGCAATCCAGACTTTTCATAGCAACCTCCTTGTACTATATGCTAATATTTTGAATTAGCATATACTAATATACTATATATGTCAAGTTTTTAGCTAAAAGAAAAAAAGAGTGGGTATAATCACTCAAAAATCGTATGATGTCGGAGATACAGCAATGAAGGTGTCGCAACAAGTTCGAAACATCCTGCAAGCAGCAGCCAGTGGAATACGACCCTCTCGGGAAGATTGCATCTTGCTGTTGGATTTCCCGGAGTTCTCCCCCGAAAGTGCTCTTTTGCGAGCCACAGCAGATGCACTCAGCCGCGCCCGTTTCTACAACCATGCTATGCTGTTGGCACAGATCGGGATCGAGATTGCTCCCTGTCTCGCCGACTGTCAGTTCTGCAGTTTCGCAGAGAGCTACACCGATCTTCCCAGCCACACCATGGAGCTGGATGAAATTCTTCTTCACAGTAAGAACCTGACAGAACACGGCAATTTGCATTCCCTGTTCCTGATGACCATGCATACCTTTGATTTTGAACATCTCTTGCAGGTTGTGCAGCATATCCGAAAACACATCTCTCCCCAGGTGCATGTGGTAGTGAATATTGGCGACTTCAACCTCGCACAGGCTGAGGAATTACGCGCTGCGGGAGTGAATGGCGCTTATCATGTGCGCCGCTTGCGGGAAGGCATTGACAACACCCTCCAGCCAACCGCAAGATTGCGAACCGTCGAAGCCATCCGCAGCGCCAGGTTGGATTGGTATACCTGCTGCGAACCAATCGGACCGGAACACAACCCCACAGAGATCGTGGATCAGATATTCGAAAGTTATGATTTCGGTTGTTTTCAAAATGCAGCGATGCGGCGCGTTGCCCTCCCGAAAAGCCCACTGGCTGCAAATGGGCAGATCAGCGAACTGCGCCTGGCACAGATCGTGAGTGTGGTGACGCTGGCAGGATTGGAATGTAAAGAACTGAAAAGCATCGCGGTTCACGAACCCAACGCGCTCGGGCTCGTCTCCGGCGCCAATTGCATTTATGCTGAAGCAGGGGCTAACCCACGCGACACCCGATCTAAAACAGAGCAATCACGTGGGCTTGGGTTGCTCGATTGCGAAGAATTACTCCTGGAATGCGGTTTCAGCACGCTGATGCTGCCCGATCAAAAATATGTCACCATCAGCGCTCGTGATATCGTGCCTCATTCAGGGACTTCCCCATCGGGAAATCAACCGAGCGATTAAAACGAACATCAAAATCAGATAGTGAGGGAAAATTTTGAAGGGCTACACAGGAAAAATATTATCTATCGATCTTTCAACCGGTTGTTATCAGGTTGAAGCCATCCCTGACAAAGTCTATGAGGAATTTCTATCCGGCTTAGGGCTGGGTGTGTACTACCTGTACAGGCACATTCCGGCTGGCTGTGACCCACTCGGACCCGACAATATACTCGGTTTTGTCAGCGGTCTGCTGACCGGAACAGGCAGCTTGATGACCGGACGCTGGCTGGCGGTGTGCAAATCACCCCTGACCGGTGGCTGGGGAGATGCCAACTGCGGCGGCACGCTCTCCCCTGCCATCAAACGCTGCGGCTTTGATGCCATTTTCATCCGCGGGCAGGCAGAGCAGCCGGTATTCATCCTGGTAGAAAATGAGGTCGTATCCATCCATCCCGCTGAGGACCTGTGGGGAAAGGACGCGATCGAATCGGAAGAGATACTGCTAGAAAAATATAAGCAATGGGGCAAAAAAGCCAGCGTCGCTGTGATCGGGGCAGCTGGAGAAAAAATGTCACTACTGGCGGGCATCTGCAACTCCGGAGGACGCATTGCTGCCCGCTCAGGCGTTGGCGCGGTCATGGGCTCCAAGAACTTGAAGGCGCTGGTATTGTGCGGAAACCAACCCATTACTGCATCCAATCCCCAGCAGATCAAAAAACTCAATAAGCATTACACTCAGAATATCCGCAACCAAAAGCTGCAGAACATGGTCAGCGGATCCATGTTCCCAACCCTGGGGGGAATCCTCATGGGAGGGAAGCTCACCAAACGCATTCCGGGCATGCTGTATGCCGGGTTGCTCAAAAAGTGGGGCACCAACATCAGCAACACGCTTGGTATGCGCTGTGGGGATAATCCCATCATGAATTGGAGGGGATCCGTCAGACAGTTCACCAAACGCTCCTTCAAACATCTGAACCCGGATCTGATCACGAAAACAGAAATCAAAAAATATGGCTGCTATTCCTGCGCGATCCGCTGCGGTGGAATCTGCCAATTCAAAGATCCGGATAGTGGGCATACACGGGAAACACATAAACCGGAATATGAGACCATCAATGCCTTTGGCGGACTCTTGATGAACACGGATCTCGAGTCAATCTATAAAATAAACGACCTTCTCAACCGCGCCGGCATGGATAGCATTTCAGCCGGTGGTACCATCGCTTTTGCGTTGGAATGTTATGAACAGGGCTTGATCACTCACAGCGACACCGGCGGGTTGGAGCTCACCTGGGGAAACGCTGAAGCTATCACAGAGTTAGTGCGCCAGATGATCCATCGCAATGGATTTGGAGCTATGCTGGCAGATGGAACACGCCAGGCAGCACAGCGGATCGGGAAAGGCGCTGATCGATTTGCCATCCACGCCGGGGGGCAGGAACCAGGCATGCACGATGGTCGCCTGGACCCTCAACTGGGATTGCACTACTGTGTGGATCCCACTCCGGGCAGACACACCATTGGTTCTGGTCTGTACTACAACATGATGCAGCTTTGGCGGTTCACCGATGCGGCTCCCAAACCATCGTTGCTCTATCCTCGCTCCAGAGAGTTTGAGCCAAGCGAAGAGAATGCGGTTATCTCGGTTGTAAGCAGCTGCACCAAGATGGTACTGGATGGCGCGGGTGGGTGTCTATTCGCGCTGATCAGTGGACTTCACAATTGGCAGCTCTTCGATTATTTGAATGCAACAACCGGCTGGCAAAAGACGGCAGATGATTACCTCTTGATCGGCAGGCGGATTCAAACCCTGCGGCAGATGTTCAACATCCGTGAGGGTATTGATCCCTGCCAGAACAATCTCCACCCACGAGGATTGGGGAATCCCCCACAAACCAGAGGACCGTTGAAAAATAAGGAAGTTCCCATCAACGCGATGCAGCGCATGCACTGGAGGCAATTCGGATGGGATGAAAAAAGTGGGTTCCCGTTGGAGAAAAGCATCTATGATTTGGGATTAACCACTTTATCAGTTTAAACCCCCAACGAGTCAAGTTTTCGCTCAAGTTGGTTAAAAAGATCAAAATTAGAATACCCCTCCAGGATGAACCTATTTCGGTCTCGTGAAGGATGGTATTTAGCGCATGACCTTTTATCATAAGCGCATGATCGGAGGTTGCAGCATGCCTGATATGCAAACCACAAATCCACCCTTGATACCCGGCATTCAAAACCGAATCTATGCAGAGATAGAGCGCATCACAACACACTTTCCTGTAGTGATGCTGGATGAAATCCGCGCTTATGCCCTGCAAGATCGCGTGGATACAAAATATTTAATACGCTTGATGGATCTTCCCGCTCTTCTTAACGAGCTGAGCGATTCCTGTTCCATTCTGGAAGTTGAATCACATAAGATCAGCGGTTATCGCACTCTCTATCTTGATACGCCTGCTTTCACGTTCTACCACGATCATCACAATGGCAAAAGACCTCGCTTCAAGATTCGCATGCGCGAATATCTCAGCAGCGGTCAGACATTTCTTGAGATCAAGAGGAAAGAAAATGGATTGCGCACCGTCAAGAACCGTGTGGAAATCTCCCAGATCCGGGAATACCTGACGCCTCACATGCAAAATTTTCTCAGTGAAAATTATCCTGGAGAAGTTCATAGTTTACAACCAGCCTTATGGAACACCTTTGATCGCATTACACTGGTAAACAACAATACCTTCGAACGGCTTACCATTGATACCGGTCTCTATTTCTTCAACATGATAAATACTCTGCAGCTCTCCCACCTTGCCGTGGTGGAATTGAAGCAGAGTGATTTTTCCAGAGAGTCCCTCATTGTACAAACTTTGAAACACCAGGGATACCAGCCGATCTCTTTCAGCAAGTATTGTACGGGTATCGCCACCCTCAGAACGGACGTGAAAAGAAATCGATTTAAAAAAAATTTCCTCGAATTTAAAGCCGCAACCAAAAGGACCTACGACCATGTCAACTTTACTCCAATACACGCTTGATTTTTTCATTAACTTCCTGACCGCTTTTGTGATTGTCAGGTTTATCTATTACCCGCAGCGGCGCTCGCAGAAATTTGTGTTGACCTTCTTGGGATTCAACACGATCATTTTCATCCTATTCAACTTCCTCGCCAGCATTGAGCTCAGCATGGGGGTAGGGTTTGGTTTATTCGCAATTTTTTCCATATTACGTTATCGCACCAACCCCATGCCACCTCGTGAAATGACCTATCTGTTCATCTTGATCGCGCTGCCGATGATCAATTTTGTGATGCTCAGTCAAAATGCGTACGCAGAATTGGTGCTGACCACCATCTTGATCTCATTCGTTCTGCTCCTTCTGGAAAAAGGGTGGGGGTTCCATTTTATGGCGTCCAAATCCATCACCTATGAAAAGATCGATCTGATCAACGCCAATAATCTAAAAGAATTGATCGCAGACTTAGAAGAGCGAACTGGATTGAAGATCCACTATGTGGATATCAATAAGATCAATTTTCTAAACGATACTGCCGAAATCAAAGTGTATTACGAGGAAAGCAAGAACGGAAATGGATAATTAACCGGTCGTGGGTCATAAAAAGCGTCTGTTACTGATATTGGTCTCCATTCTGATCTCTCTTGTTATTTCTTCCTGCACCAGTAGCGGTATAAATGAAAGGGAAACAACCTCAATTACAGGACAGACGCAAAATACAAATACCGATAGCGCTTCCACCGACGAACAGAACGGAAAATCTGCACCGGATTATGAGCTCGTTTTTCCAGATAACGCCGTCAATGAGATCGTCATCAGCATCACTCCCGAAAATTATACAGCTATGATGGCAGATATGAGCGAACGTTACGGTGAGTTTGGTTCCGGTGAAAATCACAATCCAGCGGATGATCTGGCAGCCGGAGGGGGAAACAAACCACCTTTTACGGCTCCAGCAGATGACGACCAAAACAAAATTATTCCCAATGAGGATGAACAACAATCTCTCCAGCAAGACAAAGCCATTCGACAAAAAGATAGGAATGCCGCTCCAGGGGGTAGGATGATGTTGATGGATAGCAAAGAGAATCCCATCTGGGTCGAAGCGACCATTGATTTCAACGGCGAAACCTGGGAGCACATTGGTATCCGTTATAAGGGCAATTCTTCTCTTAAATCCTCATGGAGTTCCGGGAATCATAAGCTGCCTTTCAAGCTGGATTTTGACCAGTTTGAAGATGAGTATCCCGAGACGGAAGACCAGCGTTTCTATGGGTTCAAACAACTAAGCTTTGCCAGCAACTTCTCAGACCCATCTTATTTACGCGAATTGGTAGCGGCAGATATCTTCCGCGATGCAGGCGTTCCCGCCGCGCAAACCGCATTCTATGCAGTCTACATCGACAGCGGTGATGGAGCGGCTTACTACGGGCTATATACTGCCGTGGAAGTGGTGGATGATACGGTGATAGAAACCCAATTCAACGATGACAGCGGCAATGTGTATAAACCATCCGGTACTGCCGCCACATTTGCAGAAGGTACCTTCAATACACAATCCATGGACCTGGAGACCAATCTTGAGGATGCAAATTACAGCGACGTAGAAGCACTTTATAGCATTATCAATGCCGATTATCGAATCAGTGACCCTGTACAGTGGCGCGCCGACTTGGAAGCAGTGTTTGATGTGGATACTTTCTTGCGCTGGCTAGCTACTAATACAATCATCCAGAATTGGGACACCTATGGAAGCATGTCTCATAATTTTTACCTCTATCACGATCCGGAAAGCGATCAATTGGTATGGATCCCGTGGGATAACAACGAAGCCTTAAGGAACGCAAGGGGAAGAAACGCCGCAGTAGAGCTTGATCTCAGCAATGTTGGTGAGAACTGGGCACTAATCAGAACCATCATGGACGATGAAACATATAAAACACGTTATGATGCGTATCTTACCGAGATCGTTTTGGAGGTTTTCAACCCCGAAAGGATGGAAACCATCTACACAGACCTGCATGCATTAATCATTCCGTATGTTAAAAAAGAGCAGGCGGAGTTTACCACTCTGTCTGACCTTACCTTATTCGAGAGCAGTGTGGAAACATTAATGCAACACACCCGCGAGCGATATGAAGCAGCCATTGGATATCTTCAAACGCTCGACTAACCCCTAAACACAGGCAGCCCTCTTTCTATGAGCTGCCTGTCGTTTTTAATTCTTCCTAGCCAAGTTATTCTGTACCGCATAGATAGCAGCTTGAACCCGATCCCTCAAATGCAATGTGTTGAGTATTTTAGAAACATAGTTCTTGACGGTACCTTCAGTGAAAAACAGCTCTTTCGCAATCTCGCGATTGGAGAATCCCTCTGCAATCATACACAGGATCTCGTATTCTTTTTCATTGAGCAGAGAAAGCTCTTCAACCGGTTCGGCAGCAGCCTCCGCATCGCGCAGCAAATTGTGTTCAACCAGCATCCCAATGGTGTCTGAGGAGAATTGTGATACCCCTCGATATGCCAGGCGGATCGCCTCTGCCAGGTCATCTTTGGGGATATCTTTCAATAAATAGCCATTTGCCCCTGCCTGGATCGCTTTGATGATATAGTCATCATTGTTAAAAGTAGTCAGCATGATGATCCGGATTTTGGAATCCTTTTTTCTGATCTCGCGGGTCGCTTCAATCCCACCCATGCCGGGCATGCGAATATCCATTAAAACAATATCAGCAGGGTTGTGCTGGAGGATATCGATTGCCTCCTGCCCATTTGCAGCCGTAGCGATGATCAAAAAATCCTCTTTGATCTCAAGCAAAGCTTTAATGCCATCACGCACCAGCTGCTGGTCATCCACAATTAGTACTTTGATCGGATCGCTCATGGTTCCTTTATCCTCCCAGTTCAACCTGTCGTCTAGGAATTTTCACTTCAATATTTGTCCCATTTTTTTTATCACTTTGAATATTCAAAGAGCCATTCAATAATTTAACCCGTTGCTTGATGCTGGTTAACCCATAATGCCTGGACTGATCGGTAATTTTGAAGGGTTTAAAACCAACACCATCATCTTTTACCACAAGCACCACCTCACGCGCCTTGAAATTCAATTCAATGTACACATTTTCAGCGTGGGCATGTTTTTGAACATTGGTCAGCGATTCTTGCAGGATATAGAATAGATTTTTCCTGATGATCTTGGCAAACCCGAATTCATTCCCCTGATAGGAAAAATCTATCGCAGTGAACTCATTTTTACAATTCTCGATCAGTTCTTCTGCTTTTTCCTTCAGGCTATAAATATCTTCATGGTCATGTAAATCATCCACAAAGCGACGCACTTCCTTAAGAGCTTGCTCAACAGAATATTTGGCATTCAGGATAGCTTCATCAACGACCTCAGTTGAAATGGAACGATATGCCAGAGCTTTTTCCAATTGAATATTAACCGCTACCAGATAATGCCCCAGAGAATCATGCAAGTCATTGGAAAGCTGGGCGCGTTCTTCCATGATAGATAAACGCGATAAGTCTTCTATGTATGTACGCAATTCAATATTGGAGCGCGATAATTCTTCGATGATCTCTTGGTTCTGGAAGGTGACTTTTTTATCTCGCTCCGCAAAGATAGCCACCAGCTGGAAAAACAACACACTCGTCAGGGAAGGTAAAGTATCCGGGGTGGGATGTAATGCAGATATGGAATAGAAATAATACAGGATCACAACAGAAGCCAACAAACTGATCACCAGCCCAAAGATCAAAAAGGCATGGTAAGGGATCAACCCCATCAAGATGCGAGAGAAATGTGTAACATCAAGGTTTTGTATAAATCCAATCAGAATAACCCTTAATACAAAGAATAGGGTATGCATAAATTGTCGCGTCTTGGAATAGAAGATCATATCAAATAGATCAAATAGTGCCAGGAAAAAGTAGCATGAAAAAAGCACCCATTTCTTCCACTGGGCTTCCCCGGCGGTAACATCCACCTTGAAAACAAAATAAACCACAGCATGCGCAGCGGCTAAAACAAGCACTGCAAACAAGGAAAGACCGTAGGGAAAGCGGCTGGTCAACATCCGTCGATTTTTCATAGGCTTTGATTATATTCTGAAATTCCCTTTATCATTATTGCTTTAGTCATATTTGTTCTGCCAAAGGTAATTGAGATCAGTCGTTCTCTCACCAAGTAACTCTTACTGTATAGACTGGATATATCTATAACCTATCTATAGAATACTTAGAAATCTAGAGAATGAAAAGGATAAAAATGGATAAAAAGAGAAAATTTTTGCTGCAAACAGGTCGAACGATCATGAAAATATTTGCTCGTATGCTCCTGGAATTTAATGTGCAGTATGAAACATCGCTGCAGGATGGGG
>DMDF01000086.1 GCA_003446605.1 Anaerolineaceae bacterium | reverse complement strand
AAAGAGTGCATCTTCGAGTCTCTTAATCTACGACGATGAATGTTATGGTTTTGAGACCGATAGGGTGTAACCGGAAACGGTTGTGCCTCCCAACTTGGAAAGGAGATGTGAACAGGATCCTGTCAAGCGATGCTGGTGATGCGCCTTTCCAAGGGCGCATTTTTTTATTTTCGGGAGAGGAAAGCATGAAGAAGGGATATTATTTCAGTACCAGGGATTTATTATTCATTGCCGGTTTCTCTGCGGTAGGGGGTTTGGCAAGCACTTACCTCAATATGCTCGGAGATTTTTTTCAATCCTTTTTAGGTTTTGCAGGAACCACTCAATGGGCAGCGGGGTTACATATCATCTGGATTTTACTGGCAGTCGGGATTGTCAATAAAAGCGGGACTGCCATCCTGGTGGGTATCTTGAAGGGTGTGGTGGAACTGCTCAGCGGCAACACCCATGGTATCTTGGTCCTCATTGTGGATCTGGTGGCAGGTATCATCGTTGAACTGGTTTTCATGTTGCCGGCAATAAAGAGTTCTACGAAGAACATCCTGGCAGGTGGGTTGGCAGCCGTTTCTAATGTTTTTGTTTTCCAGCTTTTTGCTTCGGTACCGGCAGATACCTTAGCCTACTGGAGTTTATTAATCGTAGCCGGGATGGCATTCCTTTCGGGAGTTGTTTTCGGGGGAGTGCTCAGCCAGATCGTATTAAAAAACCTGGCAAAGACTGGCGTCATCTCCCCCCGTTCGGAGGAAAAGAAGAAAGTATCACAGTGGGTTTCCCTGCTGGTTGGGGTGCTGCTGTGCGTGGTGTTAGTGTTTGTGTATCTGCAAACTTCCCGGGGTGAAGGAGAGATCGTTATCTCAGGAAATGTTACCGAAACAAGTGTTTTCAAGGAAAACCAAACGGAAATTCTACCGGTAACGGTCGAGACAACCTTGCAGGGTACTGCCGGAGCCTACACTGGTTATCCTATCAAAGACATTCTATCTACTGCTGGTATTGGCGAAAATACTGATATGGTGCTGGTAACCGCCAGTGATGGATACAGTTATTTCATCACCATGGATGAAGTGGATTCCAATCCTGACCTGATCATTGTTGCCAGCGGCGAGGGAGAAGAAACTGCCTATAGTTTGGTGGGCGCGTTAAACAGCAAAGCCTGGGTGCGGGGTGTGGCAGAGCTGGTTGCTTTTCAGAGCACACCTATACCGATCATGCTGAATGAGGACGTTGTTGGGGAGTTCCGATCGCAGGATTGGCAGTTCGAGATGGATAGTGTCCGCTTTGAGCTGGCAGAAGGATCCAAAAAATTGCAGGGTGTGGCAGTTAATAAAGTTCTGGCAAGTATGGATCTGAGTGGAATCACAAAAGTAGTATTTAAGGCGGATGATGATGTTTATGAAAGTGATCTCGCGACCATCCAGCAGGACGACAACGTTCGCATTTTCATCAATATTGAGGGATATGAGATGAGCTATCTGGTAGGAACGCTGCAAGGGCAGGTGTTTCTGGAAAATGTGAATTCAATTCATCTGCAATAAATACAATGGATATTAGCATTACCCACCTAACTTATCATTATAGCGAAGAGGAAAAGCCTGTTCTGGAGGATGTTAACCTTCACATTCAAAGCGGGGAATGGTGCCTTATCAGTGGGCTTTCCGGCTCTGGAAAAACAACTTTGGCTTATGCCATGGCGGGCATCCTTTACCATCAAGAGTTAGGTTCCTATCAAGGGCAGGTTAAAATTGGGGAGCACATTGTTGAAGAAATACCCCTTTATCAAATATCCGATATGGTGGGTTTTGTTCAGCAGAATGCGGATAACCAGTTTTGTACATTAAATGTTGCCGAAGAGATGGCTTTCGGGTTGGAAAACAAGTGCATTGAAGTAAGCGAGATGAAACAGCGCATTCATGAGGCACTGCGTGAAACACAGGCGGAGGAATCTCTGTTGGAGCGGTCTTTATTTGAGCTTTCGGGGGGTGAAAAACAGAAGATTGCCATCGCTTCAATCCTGGCGCTGCAACCTTCCATCTTGATACTGGATGAACCAACTTCGAATCTTGATATTGAATCCACCAGATTGATCTTCGAGGTACTGCAGGAACTTCATCGTGAAAAGAACATCACGGTGATTCTCATTGAACATAAGGTGAACCTTTTCGCACCTCTCTTCAAACGCTGTATATTTCTAGATGGAGGAAAGATCACATTTGATGGAGAAACGGAGCGTTCTCCTCTGTTTCTTTCGAAAAAAACCTCAAGGAACCCGCGGAAAGAAGAAAATGTCAAAACCGGATCAGTAAGTGTGCTGTTGAAAGATTGGAACTACTCAAATGGAAATGGCTTTAGGCTAGAGGTACCTGAACTGGCGTTGCATCAAGGAGAAATCATCGCGCTCATGGGTCCTAATGGATCGGGAAAAACAACCTTGATGAAAACAATTTGCGGGATGTTAAAACCAACCCATGGCAACATGACGAAGTATGGAAAAGAAATCCAAGCGCTCGAACCTCGGCAATGCGGTTTTGTTTTCCAAAATGCGGATGACCAACTCTTTACCAACAGTGTAACGGAAGAAATACAATACGGGCTTGACAATTTTCACTGTCACGATACCGCGCATTTGGATATGATGGATTCCTTACTTGAAACATTCCGCCTGCAGGGGCGGAGGACTGCCAATCCTCATCAATTGAGTTATGGGGAGAAAAAGCGTCTCAATTTGGCAGCTACTTTGGTCTATGATCCAGACATTTTACTGTTGGATGAGATTTTCATCGGGCAGGATATTTACCAGGTGCAGTTCATCATCGAAAAACTGAAGGAGTTACGCGATGCTGGCATGACCATCATGGCTGCTATCCATGACCTATCTTTGGTACAGGTAATGGCAGATAGAGTTCTATTCCTGGAAAATGGTCGGCTGCAATTTGATCTGGCTGAAAGAGATACCGCTGAATGGTGGCACAGCCATGGCTACAGGGATTATGTGCAATCTGAGGGGATATGGGTATGAAAACGATCACGTATTCCCCAGGGTCCAGTTTTTTCCATCTGCTGCATCCAATTACAAAATTTATGCTTTTATTAGGGCTAAGTGTGGCAGCATTTATCATTTCATCCCCTATTCTGATGGTTATAACGACGTGTGCGATCATGCTGATTTTTATTTGCATACACGAAAACCCCTTTAAATATCACGGCATGCGGGCAACCATCATCACCGCTTTGAGCATTGGGTTGATCCAGGTACTATTTCAACAACAAGGCAGCGAGACCTTTCGAATTGCAGGCTTATCCATTACGGATTATGGGTTGCAGCGCGCTGTGATCATTGCCTCCCGTTTTCTGGTGATCGTTTGCGGTAGCTACTTGTTCATTCTGACCACTTCTCCATCTGATCTCTCCTATTCATTGATGCAAATGAAGTTGCCCTATCGCTATGCGTTCATGATCATTACTTCTATGCGGCTGGTACCTATCCTTTCAAATGAAGGGGAGCGCGTTTTTCAAGCACAAAAACAACGCGGTGCTGTATATACATTGCACCAGCCAGCCAGGAGCATGCTGCATATCACCACCTTCATGGGAGCAGTCATGTATGCGTTGGTTGATTGTGTAAATAAGCTAGCAATTTCCATGGAAAGCAGAAGTTTTGGGAGATATCAAACCCGAACTTTTCAAAAAGATATCAACTTTAGTATCCGCGATGGTGTATCCATTGGAGTTGTGATTGCGATTGGTTTTCTATTTCATTATTTATCTCGAAGAGGAATCGTATGAAAAGTGACAAAACAAAAAAGAGAACAAAGACAGTACTTATTATTGTGGGTGTGATTGCGCTTGTTGCGCTGATTTTCGCACTATCCATTAAACAATTACCCGTGCGTGTACTGACAGATTATTCTTTTTCCCTTCTTTGGGAAGAAGGCACCAGCATGCATGAGTGTGCAGAGTGTCATGAGACCGAGGAATTTCACAGTTGCAGCACCTGTCATGACGAACATGGCTCCGTTGAACTACCTGAATTGTATTTTTATAACATGATCGAGCTGACCGGGGACATTCCAGAAGTAATATTCATCCCAGCTAATCATTTCTTTTCCTATTCGGAATTACCCAATACATATCTTACAGTAGATGAATTCATGGAGAAGTGGGAAGTACCGGAGTATGAAAGTTTTACCATCTATACACGCGATGGGGAATTTGTGAGCATTGCAAAGGAAGATATCACTGATAACGCCATGTTCCTACCGTATGAGGATGGCATTCGTTTTGCCTCGGAAGACCTGCATGTTTCGACATGGGCAAAAGGGATCGCCAAGTTCATCATTGTCAGCGAAGAAAAGCCCTTGCGCATAGGCAGTACATACACTTCCATCGGAAGGCTGTTGTTGGGAAAAACAACCTCCATCACCATTGAAGAAGCAAAGGTCATGTTCAAAAGTGAGGAGGACGGGCAAACACGCCAGGCTGTTACATCTAGCCGGGTAGAAGGAGCGGCTTTAGAGGACCTGCTCGACTTGGAACAATACGATGCGCTGCAATTCACGTTGCAAGATGGGG
>DMDF01000075.1:36484-64812 GCA_003446605.1 Anaerolineaceae bacterium | reverse complement strand
ACCTTTTCTAATGAGGCACTACGCCGAACCGTAGCCATCAATCCATCAATTCACTTATCCTTCAACGTCATCCTGAGGAGTGAAACGACGAAGGATCTGTTCATTGCGATGGGATCATATGGAGTATGTCGCAAAAACAAAACCCAAAAACATATGGGCGCTCTCTTACTTGCTGGCTCTTTCTACTAATGGTGAAATCCCTTGGGATGACGTACATACCTCTTATCGTGTCATTCCGATGGAGCATGGCGACTGAGGAATCTCACCAAATTCTGATCACTTCCTGAATTAATCGCAACGGATTGACCTATGCATGGGTAGGGCGCGTTTCCATACGCGCCGAAAATTATAATTAGTAGTGTGCGTTCAAGACGCACCTCTTTTCAATGTCTTTCCGAAAAACCACAATGGTTAAATACTTCCCCAATCCATTTTCCCCTGTTATTCAGAAGGAGCGTAGCGACCGAAGAATTGCTCCATTTCCTAACACTTCCCGAACCTGTCGCAACGGATTGACCTTGGCAAGGGCGCGTTTCCATACGCGCCGAAAATATAATTAGTAGATACCGTCCGATCTCTTTTTAGATCTTGGTCAGGGGATCTCATCTACGTCTCGGGCTTTTTGCCTGAAGGGCGCGTTCAGATTCACCTTGACCTTCCACAACCGGTGCCTTCCACCTTTCTAACATATCTGTCTTTTTTGATGCTGGAAAGTCTATCCATCTTCTGTACTGGCAAACCCCATCTCTATCCAATCAAATGACAAAATCTTGGTTTAAGTCTATACTATTCACAGAAAATAAATAGTACCAGAGGGATTAACCGCGCATGCCGTCCGAAGCCAAAGCACGCATAAAAATCAATCAAAAACTCGAAAAAGCCGGCTGGTGCTTTTTTGATGATGAACATGGCAAAGCCAATGTAGAATTGGAAAGCCATACCAAAATTACAAAAAAGGCTTTCAACGAATTTGGGGAAGATTTTGAGCAAACTGTCCATGGATATCTGGATTTCTTGCTGCTGGATGATGACGGTTTCCCCTTTGTGGTGCTGGAAGCCAAAAAAGAAGATAAAAATCCACTGGATGGCAAAGAGCAAGCCCGTGCCTACGCTAATTCTGAAAATATCCGTTTCGTGATCCTATCCAACGGCAACGTGCATTATTTTTGGGATTTATATAGAGGGAACCCAGAAATTATCACCGAATTCCCCACCCTGGAATCATTGAAACACAGACTGGATTACCAACCCGACCCGCGTGCTTTATACGATGAAAAAGTAGAAAAAGACTATATTGCTGTTTCGCAGGATGCCCGGTATGCAGAAGATCCCCGTTGGATAAATGCAGAAAAACGTGATGCTTACATTGAAGAAAAAGGACTGCGCTTTCTGCGCTATTACCAATTGAACGCGGTCAAAGCGCTGCAAGAATCTGTACGCAAGGGCAATGATCGCTTTCTGTTTGAAATGGCGACCGGCACCGGCAAAACCCTGGTAGCTGCGGCAGTCATCAAACTATTTCTTCGTACAGGAAACGCGAAACGAATTCTTTTCCTGGTTGATCGTCTTGAGTTGGAGGATCAGGCATATAAGAATTTCAATAACTATTTAAAAAAAGATTATGTTACGGTCAAATATAAAGAGAATCGCAGTGATTGGAAAAAAGCCGAGATCGTCATTTCTACCGTGCAGAGCTTCACCTCCAACAACAAATATTTGAAACTTTTTTCTCCAACGGATTTCGACCTCATCATTTCGGATGAAGCGCACCGCTCTATCAATGGCAATGCGCGCGCCGTATTTGAGTATTTTGTGGGCTACAAGCTGGGCTTGACCGCTACTCCCAAAGATTACTTGAAAAATATCAATCCCGATGAACTCAACCAACGCGACCCGCGCGCCTGGGAGCAGCGCCAACTGCTGGATACCTATGCCACTTTCGGCTGCGCCAGTGGAGAACCCACCTTCCGCTATAGCCTGCTGGATGGGGTCAAGGACGGTTATTTGATCAACCCGATCGTGGTGGATGCGCGCACCGAGATCACTGCGCAATTGTTATCCGAGCAGGGCTATGCGGTGGTGCAAGAAAATGAAGAAGGGGAGGAAAACGAGCAGATCTTTTTCAAGGGCGCTTATGAGCATCACTTTTTTTCAGAATACACTAATCGGATGATGTGTAAGACATTCCTCGAAAACGCCCTGCGTGACCCTATCAGTGGCGAGATCGGCAAATCCATTGTGTTCTGTGTGAGCCAGGAACACGCCTCCAAGATCACACAGTTTCTCAACCAGTATGCCGAGCAACTATTCCCCGGCAAATACAACTCCGATTTCGCGATGCAGGTGACCTCCAACATCATGGAGGCGCAGAAGCATGCTATGCATTTCGCGGGTAATACGTTGAACGGAACTACCCGCTTTCTGGAGAACTATAAAAAATCGGGTAGAACGCGGGTGTGCGTGACGGTGGGCATGATGACCACCGGTTATGATTGTCGAGATATTTTGAACTTGTGTATGTTGCGCCCCATCTTCTCCCCCACCGATTTCATCCAGATCAAAGGACGGGGAACCAGACCATTTACTTTTCAATATGAACTTGATCGCGCTGGACAGCGAGAAAAAATGGTGGTCAAAAAAGAGCGTTTCAAACTCTTCGATTTTTTCGCCAACTGCGAATATTTTGAAGAAGAGTTCAATTATGATGAGATTTTGAGATTGCCTGTACAGGGAGAGAGAAAAGGGATCGGGGAGATCAGCCCCGCTCCAGCAGTAGATTTTGATGAAGTGGCAGTTTATGTGCCTGATCCCCTGCAAGACTACACCGAAACCGCGATCGGGCTGGAGGGCATGCACATTGACCGGCAGCTATTCGGCAAACTGGCGCAGCCGGTGCGCAAGGATGAAGATATAAAAAATGCCATTGGAAATGAACAATGGGAGCGCGCCATCAAGTTATTCCGCGAGCGCTATGAGGACAAGCCGGAATTATATGTCACCTTGGAAAAACTGCGCCGCGCGGAGTGCCTGGACCGCCGCCTGACCTGGCGAGAAGTGCTGGAGCGCATCTTCGGGGTCATCGACCACTTCAAGAGCAAAGATGAGCTGCTCGATGATGAGATCAGCCAGTTCATCGCGATTAATAAACCGGATGCCAGGTATGTTCCCCCTATCCAAAACTTTATGAAAGCCTATTTAACGGATGCGGGTATTAGAAAAATCGTGGATGCCAGGGAATATTCACAACTGGCGACCAATCCGAAATTATCCATGGCGGATATTCGTGCGCTGAACGGCTGGCTCGATAAAGTACCGGATTATATTAAAGACTATATTGCGTTGAATACCTATTTATAGATCAAAAAGAGATTACCAGCATGATGAACAACGGAACTAAACAACACATTGATGCCGCCCGCCAGGTTTTGGTAGGAAAAGTGCCCGACCCCAAAGCCCAGGTGGAGCAGATCACCAATGCCCTGATCTATAAATTCATGAGCGACATGGATTTGCAGTCGGTCGAGGTGGGCGGCAAAGCCAGCTTTTTTGTGGAAGGCTATGAGCAGTATGCCTGGCAGAAACTCCTAGATCTGCGCCTCTCGGGGCAGGAACGCATGGACCTGTACGTGCGCGGCTTGGATAGCATGGCAACCAACCCGCATCTGCCGGAACTGTTTCGCGCCATCATGAAAGGCGCTTTTTTACCCTACCGCGACCCGGAAACCTTGAATTTATTTCTCAAAGAGATCAACTGGTTCACCTACGAGCACAGCGAAAACCTGGGGGATGCCTATGAATATCTGCTCTCGGTGCTGGGCTCGCAGGGCGCCGCCGGGCAGTTCCGCACCCCGCGCCATATCATCGATTTCATGGTGGCGGTTATGCAACCGCAGAAGGACGAGAAGATCCTCGACCCCGCTTGTGGCACGGCGGGGTTCCTGATCTCCGCCTATAAGTACATTGCAGCACAGCATCAAGAAAAAGAACTGACCCCCGATGAGAAGCAAAAATTAGCCAGCAACCTGGTGGGCTATGATATTTCTCCCGATATGGTGCGCATCTCGCAGGTCAACATGTACCTGCACAACTTCCCCGATCCCCAAATCTATGAGTATGACACCCTCACCAGTGAAGCGCGCTGGGATGATGATTTTGATCTCATCATGGCGAACCCGCCCTTCATGTCGCCCAAGGGCGGCATTCGCCCGCACCAGCGCTTTGCCATTCAAGCCAACCGCTCGGAAGTGCTCTTTGTGGATTACATCATGGAACATCTCACCCTGCACGGCAGAGCGGCGGTCATTGTGCCGGAGGGCATCATCTTTCAATCGAATAATGCCTATAAAGGGCTGCGCAAGATGCTGGTGGAAGAGAATTACCTCTATGCGGTGGTTTCGTTGCCAGCCGGTGTCTTCCAGCCGTATAGCGGGGTGAAAACCTCGATTTTATTCATGGACCGCGATTTCGCGAAACGTAGCGACAGCATCTTGTTTGTGGACGTGCAGAATGATGGTTTTGGCTTAGGAGCTCAGAGAAGAGATATAACGGAAAACGATCTACCAATAGCTTTGAATACTATTATTAATTTCAAAAATTTTCCAAGAAAAGATTTAAATAACACACAAATTGCATATTTAGCTAAAAAAACTATTATTGCAGATGATGGAAATTATATTTTTTCATATTCCAAATATAAGGAAGTTTTTGTTTATGATCAAATCAAGTGGGACATGAAAAAAATTGGAGATGTTTGTCATATCGAAAGAGGTGCATCACCAAGACCAATCAAGAAATTTATTACAACTGAACCGAATGGAATAAACTGGATAAAAATTGGCGATGTAGAAGAAAATTCGAAATATATCGTTAGTTCGAAAGAGAAGATTTCCCAGGAAGGATCAGAAAAATCGAAGAGAGTTTATGAAGGTGATTTTTTATTATCTAATTCCATGAGTTTTGGAAGACCTTATATATTAAAAATTAATGGATGCGTTCATGATGGTTGGCTTATACTTCGCATCCTGGATAAGAAAATATTGGATAAAGAGTACCTTTACTACATCTTAAGATCAAAGAATGTATACAAGCAATTTAATAGAGATGCTACTGGTGGAGTAGTTCGGAATCTTAACTCACAACTTGTCAGCAATGTTAATATCCCAATACCCCCTCTCGAAATTCAGCAGAAAATCGTTGAGGAATTGGATGGCTACCAGAAGATCATCGATGGCGCGCGCATGGTGGTCGAGAACTGGAAACCGCACATCGACATCAATCCGGATTGGGAGATGGTGGAGTTGGGGGAAGTGTGTGAATTCAACCCTAAAAAGAGCGAAGTTAAAAAAATAAGCGAGGATACTCTTGTTTCATTTGTACCCATGCAAGATATAAATGAACATCGGATGGATTTTTCTCCCCAAGAGAAACGAAAACTAAAAGATGTTTATTCAAGCTATACATTTTTTAAGGATGGTGATGTTCTATTAGCACGAGTTACCCCATGTTTTGAGAATGGTAAATCAGGAATCGCCCGAAACTTAATGAATGGTATAGGTTTTGGATCGAGTGAGTTCTTCGTTTATAGACCAAAGCAAGAATTGGTTTATTCTGAATGGATTTACTTCTGGATCACTGAAAAAAGCTATATTGACTTAGGGAAAAATAATATGAGTGGTACAAGTGGATTACAACGGCTTACGAAGGACTTTGCTTTAACTTACAAAATACCTTTACCAAAAATATCAGAGCAAAAAGTCATTGTCGAAAGGATAGAAGAAGAACAGAAAATCATTAAAATGAATAAAGAGTTAATCGAGTTATTTGAAAAAAGAATTGAAGGAAAGATTTCTAAAATTTGGGGAGAAGAGCAATAAGATGGGGACCATCCGCATTTTTGAAAGTAACAATAAGGGGACGCATGAGTTGGTTTCCCTATCGGAATCCGTTGAAAAATCCCTGCAAAAGTTGATTGAAGCCAATCTTGAGAAATTTCTCAACATTCGCTTTTTATCATCTGAACACAGTACTGGTAAAACGTATGGTGGTAGGATTGATACACTGGGCATTGATGAGAATAAAAGCCCGGTCATTATTGAATACAAGCGCTCCATCAGCGAGAGCGTTATCAATCAGGGCTTGTTCTATCTGACGTGGTTGCTCGACCATAAAGCAGAATTTGAGTTGTTGGTTTTAAAAAAATTTGGAAAAGAAGAATCCATGAATATCGAATGGCAAAATGCGCGCTTGCTTTGTATCGCCAGCGATTTCACTAAATATGACCAGGCAGCTATTGAACAGATTGATAGAAATATCGAGTTGATCCGTTATCGTCGATTTGAAAATGACCTGATTCTATTTGAACAGGTCAATGCAACAACTGCGCAGGAAACCCCCAAAATGAAAGGGCATTACGCGACTGTGATGGAATTGTTCGACAAGATGGGGCAGAAAGAAAAAGAACGCTATGATGAATTGAAAACGCTCATCTTGACCCTTGGTGATGATATCGTCGAAAATGAAACCAAGTATTATATCGCCTTCAAACGATTATCCAATTTTGCCTGCGTGGAGTTCCACCCCAATACCGGCGACATTCTGGTTTTTGTGAAACTGGATCTTAAAACCACGTCTTTCGAAAAGGGATTCGCTCGAAATGTGACAGATATTGGTCATTATGGAACCGGTAATGTGGAAATTCGCGTCAATGATGATGAAGATGTGCAAAAAGCATTTCCGTTGATCAGAGAATCGTATGAGATGAGTTAGTGGTGGAACTATTCGAGTCCAAAGAATGAAATTGTTTTTGTAGGTATTCTGGGAAAACACATAATTAACTGATGAGGATGTGGGATTAACAAAAAATACTCTACGTATTGCTTCTTGAAGATTAATAAAATTAGTAGCTAATATATAATGGGTATATATAATAAAAGGAACACAAGATGGAGTCAATACTATCAAAGATTGAACTTCATAAAAGAAGGAAAATTCTTAAAACGATTGCAGTATCTGAATATGAAAATGCCAGGGGCACTCAGCATCTTAAGATATTGAAGGACGCAAAGGAAAATATCGAACTGAACTTAACACAGTTAAGCAGGAATAGACAACTTCTGGAAATTCAACTGGAGGAGCTTGAGAAAGCGAGAAACCAGAAATTACGCATTGCCCTGGAGAAATATATAATTGAGACACGAATTCAGGAGATCCCTGGAATTGGGTATGCACTCGGTTCGGCAATCCTTCATAAGATATATCACGATAATCTTAGAGATCTTTTTAAGTCATCTTGGCTACAGGGCATTGGCGGAAATAAACAAACCCAAATAAATTTCTGGGTATTGAAATATGAAAAATTAATCCCTGATTTGCTTCAGCATGATTTCCCAGGAAAATCAACAATCGAAAATGAGTCAAATGAAGAAATTTTTTCAATTCAAGCACAAATCTCTCAATTGCAAGAAAACGAGAATATTGAAGGGAAAAAACTCAGTCGGCTTAACGAAGAAGTGGCTAAGTTAGAAAAGGTTACTGTAGATGATTTTATCAAGGCGAGGCTGGATCATGAGGGGAATTCTTCAATTCTCGACTCTTATCTTAACGGCGCCTTTCCCGAGTGGCAGGAAATTCCAGTGTGGTTCAAAGAAATAATCCAGGGCGAATGAAATGTTTGATAATCTTTCTCGATTATTCAGGAAAACAGAAGTTGGGCACATTAACCTCGTTTTTGATATGGATTTGAATTCAAAGGGGCAGCATATTATACACGTAAGTCGCGAGTGTGAAAACGGACTTGAACAAATTCAAGACATAAATAAACTGCTGGCATATGATTACCACGAAGAATCGCATAACAATTCCCGTCAACATATAAACATATTAAAAACTGAAGACCGTCAAACAATATTATCTCTTAAAAGTTTGAATCCAGAAATAAGAAAAGATGGCTCTCTTGTTTTTGACATTGAGCCTCCAATTCTATCTTATCTACGAAAAAAAAGAAATTCCCGAAACGAAACAGTCGAAAACTGTAAAGATATTATCGGATCCAATAAAACCCACCGCCGAAATAACCTATGACAACGACTCAGGGATCCATGTAAAGACAGGGTATAAGCTGAAAAATCAACACAATCTGATTACAGCAGATAAATTAAAACTCACAAGCGATGGGAAATTCACACGCATAGGGAATACATTTGTTCCAATTGAAAAACCGACTGGTAAAGTGGCAGAGTTATTAATGCAGGGGGAGGCAACATTTGGATTGGATGAAATCCCTGAATTTTTCTTGCGTGATCTTGTTATGATTAAAAATGAGTTTAATGCCGTATTGACTGATCTGGCAGGCAAAATACAGATAATTACTGATCCGTTAGTACCCGTGGTAAAGGTAGAAAAAGACCCACAGGGGTGGTTAGATTTTGATATCCATTACACCTCCAGAGATTTATCTATACCAAGAAATTTAATACTAAAGGCAAAAGCAGAGGAGAATAAATATCTTCAGCTGGATCAATCTACCTGGATTAAATTGGATAATAATGCCATCGATCAAACTGAAAAAAAACTTAGAGAGCTGGAGGCGGATATTACATCAGAAGGATTTCGCCTGCCCGCATCTGAATTTGCATCTCTTGAAGAATTCATTGATAAAATTGGAGGAAAAAGAGTATTAAGTGAAGCCTATCAGGAATTCTTGAACCAATTGTCAGGATTTCAGGCAGATGAAGAATTTCAATTATCAGAAGATCTCGAGCAGCAGCTCAAAACACATGGTTTTAATATACGTCCTTATCAGAGAGCCGGTATTCATTGGCTTGAATGGTTACGCCAGAACCAGCTTCATGGTGTACTGGCAGATGACATGGGATTAGGAAAAACCATGCAATCTCTTATAGCTTTGCGCTTAGGGTATGAGGATTCAAAAATAAAAAATCACAGTTTAATAATCGCACCTAAATCCGTTTTGCAACATTGGGAAAATGAAATAAATCGCATTTTTTATTTCTTCAGGGTTTATATTTACCATGGATCTAACCGATCAAGAAAGATATTTCGCTCAAGTATGCCTTATATCTTTATAACAACATATGAAACTGTTGCTAGAGATATTGATTTCTTAGCAACTATACCTTTCTATTATTTAATCCTCGACGAAGCTACGCGAATTAAAAATCCTGATACGCAACGGAGCCAAGCAATTAAATCCCTAAATGCCAAACACCGCTTAGCTTTATCCGGTATCCCTGTTGAAAATAGACCAGCTGAACTCTGGTCATTATTTGACTTTCTCATGAAGGGACATCTTGGCAAACATGGCACATTCGTCAGGTTGTATGAAGAGTCAATTATGGCAGGTCAAACATCCGCTGCACAACAATTAGGTCGTAGAATCAAACCTTTTCTCCTGCGAAGGAAAAAAGAAGCTGTTGCGAATGACCTTCCCCCAAAAATTATATTGACTGAATGGGTAGATTTAACAGAAGAACAAAGAAATCTTTATGGAACTCTTCAGGACAGTATGAAAAATTTGCGCAGTTCAATTATGCGTGGGGATTATGTGAATTACACAACTAATATTCTTCCGGTGCTTACAAAACTGAAACAAATATGTGATCATCCAGCCTTATTTACAGGAGAGACTGAGCCTATAATGGGTCGTTCTGATAAGTTTGATTTCATAATCGAGAAAATAGATGAGATTATCGATAATGGAGAACAGGTAATTATTTTTAGTCATTTTTTAGGCATGCTTTCGTTACTTGAAAATATAATGAGAGAAAAAAGATTCTCTTACATTCGAATAGATGGAAGTACAAACCAGCGTCAAAGTCTTATTGATAAATTCAATGATGGAACAGCAAAAGTCGCCTTGTTATCAATTATGGCAGCGGGTTATGGAATAAATTTAACAGCTGCAAATCATGTGATTCATGCAGATAGATGGTGGAATCCAGCGGTAGAAGATCAAGCGACTGACCGAGTTCATCGTATTGGGCAGAAAAAAACTGTCTTTATCCATCATTTTTTGACAAATGGAACTCTGGAAGAGAAGATTGATAGATTGCTCAGTAAAAAACGAGGAATTGCAGATCAGATTATAGGTGCTGCCTCTGAAGGAGAACACCGCTGGTCACGAGAAGAATTACTCGAATTGTTAAAACCTCTTGATTAGTTGAAATAGACTGCATCTATTTTCCCATGGTTCTGAGTAGTAGTACAAGGGCGTATTATTAACGCACCATTTTCCCCTGTCATTCCGATGGAGCGCAGCGACCGAGGAATCTCTCCATTTCGTGATCTTTTCCTAAACCTATCGTAGTGATGTATCCATGGTTGACCAATGCTTATTTATTCTCTCTAATTCCATGAATCCCCAAAATCTATTTCTCGACGTCATCCTGAGAAGTGAAACGACGAAGGATCTGTTCATTGCGATGGGATCATATGGAGTATGTCGCAAAAACAAAACCCAAAAACATATGGGCGCTCTCTTACTTACTGGCTCTTTCTACTAATGGTGAAATCCCTTGGGATGACGTACATACCTCTTATCGTGTCATTCCGATGGAGCGTAGCGACCGAGGAATCTCTCCAAACCCTAATCACTTCCTGCATTAATCGCAATTTATTGACCTTTGCATGGGTAAGGCGCGTTTCCATACGCGCCAATAAAACCATCATCATGCCTATTGACAGTCATCATTAATTCCATATAATATATACAACATGTATATATATCTCGTATACACAACCTCTATATAGACATATATTTGCTTCATTGCAAATTTCAAGGAACACAATAACTAATAAAGATGAAGAGGAATGAATGACAGATACCATACCGATATACCAACAGATCATCTCATATATCAAAGAATACATAGATAATGGCATTTACCAAAAAGGAAATATTATTCCTTCAGAGCAGGAATTCTGCAATCAGTTCAATACCAGCAGGATGACAGTCAGAAAAGCGATCGATGAACTGGTGAATGATGGATACCTCTACCGCATCCAGGGTAGGGGGACTTTTGTCTCCCACTGGGTATATCGGAAATCCCTGGAGGTGCTTGGATTTACATACCACATGACACAGCTTGGCTATAAACCAAGTAGTAAGGTTCTTACTTTTGAAACGAAAAGAACGGAACCATTAATTGCTGAAAAGTTAAAAATATTGCCCACGGAGAATGTTTATTTCTTAAGCAGGGTAAGGATGGCTGATCTAGAGCCTATTGCGATTGAAAATGTCTATCTTCCTGAAAAACGGTTCCCTGGGCTTGATGTGTATTCGTTTGAAGAAAATTCTCTCTATGATGTTTTAAAAACATATTACAAGACAGAGGTGCTGCTGAAACAAGAAAAAATAAATGCGATCATGGTTGAAGGAATTTATGCAAAGATCCTATTCGAAAAAGATAAAGGGGTAGGAATGCGTATGACTGGGGTGGATATTGATACGAATATGAGCCCTATTGCATATGCCAATTCTATATATCACGGAACGAAATATATTTTTGATGTGATTTTCAGATAGATAGGAAAATAAAAAACATGTCATCAACAAATCAAAACGAAACTTTAGGTATTTTAGTATGCACGCATTCTACACTTGCCGGTGGTTTTAAACAGGCGATTGAAATGTTAATGGGTCCGCAAGAAAACTTTGAAACCATCGGACTTTATGAGGGGGATGACATCATGGATTTGAGCAAGAAAATTATCGAACTGATACAAAGCATGCAGACCCATAAGAACGTGATCTTTACGGATTTGTTTGGAGCCTCGCCGACCAATTCAGCCGCAATGACACTGGTTGATATCAATGCATCGATTGTTACCGGTGTGAATTTACCGATGTTAGCTGAAATACTTACATTGAGAAACCAGCAATTGCCTTTTGAAGATTTATTAATGGATATAGTGGCTAAGGGCAAAGACAATATTCGTATTATTACAAAAGAGATGATATTGGAAGGTTAAAGAAAAAAATGATAACGCTAATCAGAGTTGACGATCGACTGATTCACGGTCAATGCATTGTAAGAGTTTTAGCTGACTTCAAAATTGAAAAAATTGTTATTGTTGATGATTTTACAGCTTCTAATCCGGTTCTAAAGAACGTTTTTTTATTGGCTACCCCTCCACAGGCAAAATCCGTTATCTTTTCTGTCGAAGAGACCAAGCCAAATCTTCTTCAATTTATTGAAAATAACGAAAATGTTTTACTCCTCATGCGGTCGCCAACGGTGGCATTGGAATTATTTAAATCTCATCCACAACTGAAAATGGAATTGAACATCGGTCCCATAAGCTACCGCCCGGACACAATAAAAGTAACGTCTTATACATATTTATCCACAGAAGAAATTGAAGCAGTTAATGAAATTGCGGAAAGGAGGGTACGGGTATATTTCAACCAAACGATTGATCAGAAAATAATTGAATGGAACGAAGTAAAAAATTTATTAAGATCAGGCTAGTTATATCAAATCTATAAGATATAAAAGCGAGGTGTAAAATGACAATTTGGCAAGCACTACTCATTGCAGTTTTTGGTTATTTCTCATCGATTTACTCTCCCTGGATAATAGGTTTGTTGGGAGGATGGTATACGATGGGAAGACCCCTGGTTTCAGGGTTGATCATCGGGCTGATTTTAGGGGATGTTCAACAGGGCATTATCATCGGTGCAGCGATCCAGGCTATGTACATTGGATTGGTAACTCCCGGTGGATCCATGCCTGCGGATGTCAATTTTGCTGCTTGGATTGGAATTCCGCTGGCTATTATAAGCGGAGCTGATTCAACATATGCTGTAAGTCTATCGATCCCCCTTAGTTTTCTGGGAGTAATAGCTGTTTATTCAACTGCGTCATTTAATTCTTTGTTTGTCCATAAAATGGACCGTTACATCGCAGATGGGAAGTTAGAAAAAGCGATCAACATTCCGGTTGTTGGGCAAATCACAAATTTTGTGTGTCGGTTTATCCCAATTTTTCTCGCAAACTATTTAGGAGCCCAATTTGTTCCTACCATGGTGAGCCTGATTCCAGAGTGGCTGGGAGGAATTCTGACGCTATTAGGAAGCATGCTCCCCCTTGTTGGTTTTGCCTTGTTGCTGCAATATGTTGTGAAGAAGAAGTTGGACCTCATTTACTATTTGATTGGGTTTATCTTGGTAGCGGTATTCAATGTTCCGATTATCCCTGTAGTTTTGATAGGATTGCTTTTCGCATATATGGATATGAAATACTCACAGACCGATTTGTCAAGTATGAAGAAGACCAATATAGAAAAATCGGAAGACAAACACAAGTTGTTGTCTCAAAAAGATGTGCGTAAGGCATATTGGAACTGGATGTTTTGGAATCTTTCCGTGCAGAATTTTGAGAGAATGGAAGCTCCTGCAATAATCCGTATGCTCGGAAAGGTAAAAGAAAAATTGTATCCTGGAAATAAGGAAGCCCAAAAAGAGCTTTTAACACGGCATGAAGCGTTCTTTAATACCGAGCCATACATTGGGTCTATCATACCAGGTATCGTTTTAGGCATGGAAGAGCAGAGTGCAATAAAGAAAGAGAATTCTGCGGACCTCATCAGTGGCATCAAAACAGCATTAATGGGGCCATTTGCTGGTATCGGTGATTCCCTTTACGTGGGAACTCTTATCCCTATACTTCTAAGCATTGCGCTTGGTTTATCCTCTGATAGCGGAAATGTTATGGGTCCAATTTTCTATGTCATATCTCATTTGGGGATAATGCTCCCGCTTACTTGGTTTTTATTCAAAAGCGGTTACAGCATGGGACTGGACTCTGCCCAATTAGTATTGTCAGGAGGTATCAAAGATAAAATTACACAAGCTCTGAATGTCGTGGGATTAGTAGTGGTAGGGGCGATTACATCAATGTACGTCAATGTAAAAACTGGCTTATCCTTTACACAGGGTGATATGGTAATTGACCTCAATTCAACACTGAATGGATTATTCCCGAACTTGATCACAGTTTTATTAGGTTTGGGTACGTATTACCTGATGGCAGAAAAGAAAATGAAGATCGGCTGGATCTTCTTGATCTTCATAGGGCTTGCCGTCTTGGGATATTTCACGAAATTGCTTGCAGTATAAGCGTCTTGTCTGAGCCCCTTTTAATGGGGCTCAGACACTGGTTTAATGAACCCCGTAGAATTTAAAAATTACGGCAAAAAACTTTGGAGTTCATATGAATACTATTCTAACAAATCTTCAAAATAAATTGATCGTTTCATGCCAGGCTTTTCCAGATTCTCCTTTGTATGGAGCCGAATATATGCAAAAAATGGCAATGTGTGCCATAAAAGGTGGAGCTGGTGGGATTAGGGCATGTTGGTCGGACAATATTAAAGCTATTCGAGAGATTACAGAGCTGCCCATCGTTGGCATAAATAAAGTACTGGATGAAGAGCCCTTATCAATAAATAAGGTCTACATCACGCCAAATTTTGAATCCGCGGCAGAGGTGATCGAAGCCGGTGCTGATATTTTGGGAATGGACTGCACCCCAAGAGGTAGAACGTACGACGATATTAATAAAATAATTGAGCAGATCAAAAAATACTACCCCGCTATTCTCATTATGGCGGATCTATCTACATTAGAGGAAGGTTTAAAAGCTGAGGAAATGGGAGTTTATATTGTCTCTACAACGCTTTCTGGATATACACCAGAGAGCTTGAAAATCGATCCAAAGAAATACAACTCATTGAAAGAAAGCGCTTCTTCGTTGGACATCGTACACGAGGAAGGTCCCGATTTTAGATTGATCAAAGCATTAAGAAAAAACATGAAAGTAAAGATCAATGGGGAGGGAAGATTTTCGGAGGCAAGCCAGGTAGTGAAAGCGATGCGCTATGGTGCCGATATGATTACCATAGGGGCTGCTATCACTATGCCAGAAAAAATTACAAATAAGTTTGTAAATACCATGAAACGGGCTAGCTTGGCTACCGTTGACTTTATGGATAAATAAGTTTGGAGGATACTATGATGCAGGAACTTTACTTCAATAAAGTTGAAGAAATTTTACATAGAATTAGAGAAACCCAGAGTGAATCAATCAATACGATCGCACATAAATTGAGCGATATCATTTTAGGGGGAGGGATTATTTATGTGTTCGGTGCTGGTCATTCTCATATGCTCAGTGAAGAGATGGCAGGGAGAGCAGGGGGGCTTATTCAGGTGAGAGCAATTCTCGAACCAGAGTTAATGGAAATCCAGGGGAGAGGGAAAAGTACACAAATTGAACGCATGCCTGGATATGCAAAAATTGTTTTCGAATCGAACGCAATTCGAGAAAAGGATGCACTTATTGTCATTTCAAATTCAGGAATAAATCCAGTACCTATTGAAATGGCTATGGAAGCAAAGAAAGCCGGAGTGTTGGTCATAGCACTTACAAATCTTGAACATAGTAAGAATGTCAAATCAAGATGTCCGAATGGTAAGAAACTATATGAAGTGTGCGATTATGTGCTTGATAATTGCGGTGTAACTGGAGATGCTGCTATCGAGGTAAAAGATAAACCTTATAGTATAGGTTCAACATCAACAGTTGCAGGGGCGATTATTTTACAGGCTCTCGTTGTTGAGATAATTGGGATAATGCTGGAAAACGGAAATGAACCAGCAATACTTATGAGTGGGAATCTTGATGGAACTGACGAATACAATCAAACCATTTATAAGCAGTTGATTTCAAAGTATCCTGAATTACTCTATATGTTGGATGTGTGGAGAAAAAAGTGAATCAAATAATCAATAACGTAAAGATTATTTTAAAAGACCAAATAATCTATGATAATCAGCTTCTTATTCATGATGGGAAAATTGCTGCGATCACGCAAGAAAGTTTACCCGTTGATGATTGTTTAATGATTGATGGAGAAGGTCTTTATTTGTCGCCTGGGTTTATTGATATCCATAATCATGGTAACTCCGGTTTTGATGCAATGGACGCAACGACTGAAGCCTTGGAAACTATTTCCCGTTTCCATATGAAAAATGGGGTAACAGGGTTTTTAGCAACTACCATGACGGCATCATATGGCGAAACCATTTGTGCCATTGAAAATGCGGTTGAATATTCAACAAGGGTAGATACCCAGAGTTCTCAAATGCTGGGCTTATATTTGGAAGGTCCCTATTTTTCTGTTAAAAAGAAGGGGGCGCAAACTGAAAAATATATTACTGCTATCCATCTGGATGAATTGAAGAGCTATGTTGATTGTGGTAAGGGGTTTGTGAAAATCGTTGCACTTGCTCCTGAACTCGAAAAATCAAAAGAGGCGATAACCTTATTAGTCGATAAAGGGATAACAGTTTCTGCAGGGCATAGTTATGCAACCTACGAAGAGACCATAGCTGGTATCGAAAATGGGATAAGCGAAGCTACCCATATGTTTAATGGTATGAGAAATTTCGATCACCGTGAACCCGGCATTGTTGGTGCCTGTTTGCTGGATGATAGAGTGACCTGTGAAATGATTTGTGATGGCATCCATCTTCATCCTGCCGCCATGCAGATCATCATTAAGATGAAAGGGAATGAAAGAGTTGCTCTAATTTCCGATTCGATCAGTGCGAACGGAATACCGGATGGTGTATATGATTACTTGGGTTTAAAAGTGACTGTGAATAACAATGAAGTTCGCCTTCCCGATGGAACATTAGCTGGATCAACGCTCAGTTTAAATAAAGCAGTAAGCAACCTGGTCAAAATGACCGGGGTTGACCTTCCTACTGCAGTAAGAATGGCAAGCTTGAATCCCGCCAGACAAATAGGATTATCGGAAACAAAAGGTAGTATTGAAGTGGGAAAAGATGCAGATATTATCCTTTTTGATGAGGATATTAATATTAAAAGGACGTTCATCAAAGGAGTGCCAGCTTACAAAGAAGGCTCCCCAAAGAGATAGAGCCGTATTGAGAATTTGTGTTTATCAATAGAGCCTAAAAATATATTGTTATAGTGACCATGCTTATTCAGTATCTGCAAATACTTCAATACGGGCTGAAAGAGGTGTACTACACTGAACTGTACCTCTTTCTATGTCATTCAGAAGGAGCGCAGACACAAGAATCTCTCCCTTTCTGAATCTGTCGCAATGGATCAACCGATTGTTTTGGAAGCAGAAAACAACTACTAATTAGTGCTCTTTATCGCGTGGAGGATAATCATCATTACCGTAACTATCTTTGCTGCGGATGCGACCATTTCTGCCATGGATTAACAGCGTTTCTGTAGAGTTTCAGAAACATGGTGAAAAATTTCGGGTTAAGAAAAGCCATTCATCAAATGCGAATTAATATTATGTAATTTTAAGATCTAAAATTAAAATTACATAAATCAGTGATATACTCGTAATGTGATAAAGAGACATATTGCTGCTCAAATTAATCGATTAAAAAAAGGGTTTCCTGTTTTAGCCCTCACAGGTCCTAGGCAATCCGGTAAAACGACTTTACTTAAAGAAATGTTTGCTGGATACGAATACTTTAATTTAGAAAACCCTGAAATCCTGTCATTGGTTGAAAATGATCCGGCTGGTTTTATTAATTTTCACCAAAAAAAAATTGTAATTGATGAGGTACAAAGGGTTCCGCAGTTGCTTTCCTATATTCAAGCTGTTGTAGATGAACAGAAGCTGATGGGAAATTTCATTATATCTGGCTCTGAAAACCTGCTACTATCAGAAAAGGTCAATCAATCGCTTGCAGGTAGGGCTGCATATATACTTTTATACCCGTTATCCAATCAAGAGCTAGCGGGAGCAAATTTGCTCAAATCCAATGTCTATCAACAAATATTTACGGGATCTTACCCGGCGATTTATGATCGGAAGATTGATCCGATTGATTATTATAACCAATACATTGCTACCTATGTTGAAAGAGATATTAAACAGATCAGTAGCATTTCAAATTTAAGCTTATTTCGAAAATTCTTGGCTTTGCTAGCTGGGCGAATCGGTCAATTGGTGAATTTGTCGTCGTTGGCGAACGATGTAGGTGTCTCCGTACCGACAATAGAAAATTGGTTATCCATCCTTGAGGCTAGTTTTTTAGTAGTAAGGCTGCAGCCATATTATCAAAACTTTGGTAAACGACATATCAAATCTCCAAAACTGTATTTTACCGATACGGGTCTGGCTTGTCGGTTGCTGCGAATATCCTCCTTTCAAGAATTACAAAAACATTACCTCATTGGTGGTTTGTTTGAAAATTTTATTGTAATGGAAATACAGAAATACATAGCCAACCATGCCAATTCGTCCCAACTCTACTTTTTTCGAGATAGCAATGGTAATGAGGTTGACCTTCTTATTGATTCTGGCATCAATCAAATACCAGTTGAAATCAAAGCCGCGGGTACTTTTTCATCCGATTTTTTGAAAGGGATTCAATACTGGCGTAAACTTGTTAATGCTTCTGGGGTTGATGGCGATCAACACGGATATGTCATTTATAGTGGGAAGCAGGATTACCGAAGCGAAGAATACTCTCTATTACCGTGGAATGAATTAAATAGTCTCTTGGAGAATATCAATTAAGTGCTTTCTGGTACGTTCATATTTTCCAAACACTCTGGAGATGACTCTTTTAAATAAAGGTAGATTCTGTTGAAAATAAGGGGAAATATTTAAGCTGGTTTTGGGTATCAACAAGAAAATTAAATAGAATTGGGATGAGCTATTACTTTTGTCATCAATAAAATTTACATAAAAATATATCCGGTTTCCTGTTATTCAGATCGATTCAATTTAAACCTACAATACAAGAATCATCAATAAAAGAAAGAAGTTCAATCGAGCGTGTTCCCATATGTGCCTAATTGGATGCTCTAAACTACGGATGCGACCATTGCTAAATCTGTAATTCTTTTGCATACTCGTACGAAATTAATTCTCGATCTTTGGTTTGCATAAACCCTTTTTCACGATGCGCGTAATTGACAATTTCTCTGGAAGTGAAGGAAGCGAAATGGTCTTGAACTTCACGTAAGGTTGTTATCTCTTCTTGGCTGAGATTGGAACTGGGCGGATTGGCGCTAATAATCACCTCGCCGGTATAATCACCAGCTCCTCTTTCTTCAATACTGATATTTGCATCGATATTGAGAGCTACGCCGATCAGTTCGATGAAATGATAGGGAACCGGTCCGAAAGTATAATGTTCGTACCGTAATCCGGTGATCGATTGATTAAAATCCTTGAAAAATTTAAAATCAGCATAAAACATCAACTTCAATAATTTTGTTTTAAAAATGGATTGAGAATAGGTGAAGAAACGAATCATATCAACGACTTTTTCCAGGTCAACCATTTTATTCCCAGAAAAAATGTCCGGTTTTTGATTGGTATAAAAACGAAGAAAGGATTCGATATCCGTTTCGTAACGCAATCTTGGAAGAAGAGCGCGTTTTTTCTCATCTGAGATTACATTTTCTTTCTCTTGAATAGTGAAGAAAAGATTGGATGGTTCAAAGATGAACTTCAAAAGCCGATCATGAGCTTCATCCTGCAGAGCTCCATTCTCATAGCGGCTTAAGGTAATTTCTCCCACACCCAGCAAATTACTTAATTCTTTTTGGGTGAGGTCATATTTTTTCCGGAATTCTTTGATTTGGTTGGGATGAACCATTCCTTTACGCTTGCGATATTCTTCATAAGCCAGGGCATAAGGATCAATATCCGATCCTAAATTATCGAATTCGGTTTGGCATTGCGGACAGCGCAGGATTGAAAATTCCACGGGAATATTTTCCCCTCGTACCTCGAAATTTTCACGGGTTGTTACTTGTTCCCATTCTTCAGTTTTCCCGCAAACCGGGCATTCTTGTTTCATCTTCTTATTCCTCTTCTTTATATGGATACGTCAGTGGTTTTTCTGAAAAGTGAAAGGAAAGACAGATCAATGTAGCTATTTCGTTTCCTTGCTCATCCATTTCTGAAATTTTTAATTTGATATAAACCTCTCTATTCTTGATGCATTTCCCAAAGATCCAAACCGTACCACGAAAATCTCTATCATTACGGGGTCCTTCTGCATAATCCTCCAGTGTTAATTCTTCCAACACCGCCATAAGCTGTTTATCCGTAAAGCCCAGCTCGAGCATGGTCTTCTTATTCTTTTCAGAGCGGATGACCACGAATGTGCTTGGAATGATGTCTTTTGATGCGATGATTTGTCTGCATTGCAGTAAAAATGTTTGAATAGCGTTGGTTGAGGCATGTTTCATCGTCTTCCCCTGGGCATGTTGAGACCAATGCCTCAACAAATGTATATTATCATATGATAAGTAAGATGTCAATAATACTATCATAAGATATGAGGATGATATATTTCGGAATTTGGATAAATGGGGTGCACTACAGACTGAGGAATCTCTTCATTTCGTGATCCTTTCCTAAACCTATCGTAGTGATGTATCCATGGTTGACCAATGCTTATTTATTCTCTCTAATTCCATGAATCCCCAAAATCTATTTCCAGACGTCATCCTGAGGAGTGAAACGACGAAGGATCTGTTCATTGCGATGGGATCATATGGAGTATGTCGCAAAAACATATGGGTGCTCTCTTACTTGCTGGCTCTTTTTCGTGGGTGATGGCGACTGAGCCGTAGGGTGGGTCGCTGACCCACCAAAAAACTCCTCTCCCTCCCCTATTCTCTTTATCAATAAAATACAAGATATCTTCAAAGCGAAGTCTATACATCACTAAGTCGCAAATTGGAGAACAGATAAAAAAAGAGCTATATCACAGGATAAATACTCAACTGGTGGGAGAGTTGCTTCCTTTTCTGCTCAATATTCGTTCCCCGGAATGAAACTATCCTTTCCCCCACTGTCATCTTTTGTCGTGTTTTGTCACCTATCCGAACCTGCCTTCGACGTAGTCTTGAGTGCGCTGGTCCTGGGGGTTCACGAATAGCTTGGAGCCAGCGCCAACTTCTATCAATTCGCCCTGCAGGAAGAAAGTAGCATAATCCGCCACGCGCGCCGACTGCGACATGTTATGGGGCGCGATGATGACGGTGATGCGATCTTTGATCTCCTGCAAGAAACTCTCGATGCGTGCGGTGGTGACCGGGTCCAGCGCTGAGGTGGGTTCATCCAGCATGATCACTTCCGGTTCCAGCGCCAGCACGCGTGCCAGGCACAGGCGCTGCTGCTGCCCGCCCGAAATGGAGATACCCGGGTCATCCAGACGATCATATACTTCTTCCCACAGATATGCCTGCTTAAGTGCCTCTTCGACTTTCGAGTGCAGAACAGCCGGGTCGTTCTCACCTGCCACGCGCAGTCCAAATGCCACGTTCTCAAAGATGCTCTTGGGCAGTGGGATGGGGCGTGAAAAGACCATGCCGATCTTACGACGTAGCTGCGAGACGGGCATTTCTTTATCCAGGATATTTACCCCGTTGAAAAGGATCTGCCCGCTGGTTTCATCCACGTCCGCTAGGTCGATCAGGCGGTTGATGGAGCGCAGCAGCGAGGATTTACCGCCTCCCGAAGGTCCGAACAGCACATTGATGGCGTTAGCATGGATCTCCAGACTGACATTCTTGAGAGCCTGCACCCCATCGGAATAGCGCAGCGAATAATTGCGGATGGATATCTTGGAATTGCTCATATCACCACTGCCTGTTGCGGCGAGCACGCGTTCGGATAGTGGTCGCACTAAGATTCATGACCAGTACAAACACCAGCAGCACCAACACCGATCCAAACTGGATTTGGAGCGGCATGCCCGGTACTTGGGTGGAGATGACGAAAATGTGATAGGGCAACGCCATGGTGGCATCCAATGGGGAGGAGGGTAGGTGTGGCAGGAAGAACGTTGCCCCGGTGAAGAGGATGGGGGCGGTCTCACCTGCAGCGCGCTCCAGACCCAGGATGACACCGGTCAGGATACCCGGCATGGCTTCGGGTAGGATGATCTTGCGGATGCCCTGCCATTTGCTGGCTCCCAGCGATGCACACACCACTCGGAAACGTTCCGGTACCACCCGCAGCGCTTCTTCGGTGGTGCTGATGATGGTGGGCAATGTCATGATCGATAAGGTCAGGCTGGCTGCCAGGATGCTGTTGCCCAGCTTGAGGAACAGCACGAACATACCCAGACCAAACAGCCCGTACACCACCGAAGGGATGCCTGCCAAGCTGATGATGGCGATGCGGATGAAACGCGTCCATATATTCTGGGGAGCGTACTCTGCCAGATAGATACCAGCTGCCACCCCCAGTGGAACGGAAAAAACAGCGGTTCCAATGGTGAGATACAGTGTGCCAACAATGGCGGGCAAGATGCCGCCTGCTCGCATGCCGTCGGTGGGCATGCTGGTCAAGAAATCCCATGTGATGGTGGGCGCGCCGTTCGCGACTATATAGAAGATAATGCCCAGCACGGGCAGTAATGTAAAGAAACTGATGATATGGATCAGTGTATAACCGATACCATCTTTGGCTTTGCGTACCTGTGTGGCAGTGTGGCTGCTCTGGTTGCTCATTAAACCACCTGCTCCTTTTCCTTCCGATTTTTCTCACTGAAGTGGCTGGAAATGATATTAATGATCAGAGAGAACAGGAACAGCACAATACCGATGAAGAACAGCACGTGGTAGTGGGTGCTGCCGCTGGCTACCTCGCCCATTTCGGATGCGATGGTGGCTGTCATGGTGCGGGTGGGTTTAAAGATGGATTGGATACCTTGCAGCATGGTGGGGGCGTTGCCGGTTACCATCATGACCGCCATGGTTTCACCCAGCGTGCGGCTGATTCCTAGCATGACTGCCGTGATGACACCGCTGCGCGCTGCCGGAAGGGTCACCTGCCAGATGGTCTGCCAGCGGGTGACGCCCAGCGCATAAGATGCTTCGCGATAGGATTGCGGTACAGCGTTCAGCGCATCTTCTGCCACGGAGACGATGGTCGGGACGGAAATGAGCGCCAGTAGCAGCGCACCGGTGAAAGCGGTCAGTCCGGTTGGCAGGTTGAATGTTTCACGCAGGGTAGGAGAGAGAAACACGATCCCGATGAAACCCAATACTACCGAGGGGATGCCAGCCAAGATTTCGATCAGCGGTTTGAGGATCTCTTTGACGCGTGCAGGTGCGATTTCAGCGATGTATACGGCTGTGCCGATGCCGAAAGGCAGCGCTATTGCGATGGAAATGAATGTAACCAGCAGAGAACCAGAAAAAAGTGGCAGAATACCGAAGTAATCTTCAATGGGGTACCAACGTGTGGTAAATAGGTCAGATAGGGCTACCTCACCCAGCGTCGGCAAACCTTCTTTCAATAAAAAATAGAAGATCATCAAAACGATGATGATGCTGGAGAAGCCAGCTATCTTAATAATTCGTGTGATGACCTTATCTTTCATATTTTTTCCCTATTCGATCGATCGATACGGGATGAATCCCAGATCGAGCACATACTGTTGTGCTTCAGGTGAGAGAATCCAATCAATATAATCCTTTATAGCTCCAGTTGGTTCTCCATTGGTGTACATGTAGAGCTGGCGCGCAATGGGGTAGCTTTTATCTTTGACAGTTGCCTCGGAAGGCAGCACGTATTCTTCTCCCTGGCTGAGCGCCAGCACTTTTACCTCATCTGTCACATACCCCAACCCGTCGTATCCAATGGCGTTGGGATTATCTCGCACTTCAGAAATGATGCCTTCGGATGAGGGCAACAGTAAGGTTTCTTGGGAGAAGAGCACTTTGCTGTCAGAATCACCCATGCGCACCACGTTCTCCAGGAAATACACATGTGTGCCGGAGTTGGTCTCGCGCGACAGGCACACAATGGGGCGATCTTCACCGCCCAATTCTTTCCAGTTGGTGATGAGACCCTGGTAGATCTGTGAGACCTGCTCGACGGTGAGCCTGTCAACGGGATTTTCGGGGTTGACGATAACAGCAATGGCATCGTAAGCAACCACAATCTCATTTGGGTCAATGCCCTGGTTGTTCGCTTCGCTGATCTCTTCGTCTTTGATGGCGCGCGAGGCATTGGCAATATCCACCGTGCCGTTGGTCAGGGAGGTAATGCCTGTGCCAGAACCACCACCAGAAACAGATATCTGGATATCAGGATGCGCCAGCTGGTATTTTTCAGCCCAAATTAAAGCCAGGTTGACCAGCGTATCTGAGCCTTTATCCTCAATGTACTTGTTCTGAGTTGTACCATTTGAGTTGGAGGTGGTTGGCGAGTTGTCGCTGCCACATCCAGCCATGAAGAAGATCAAAATAAAAAAAATCGCGATGGATTTTTTCATGATGCGAAATTATACCTTATGAGAAATTAGGAAGGGTAGTTTTCCGGGATGATTTTAGCTACCTCTTAAGATTGGCGCATGCGCGATAAGAAAGGAGTAAGGTATAATTAAACCTCCCGTGAATTAATTGAGGAGTTTTTCTTTAAATGGAAATTAGCAATCTTAAACGAATAGATATTGATCAGGAAATGCGCACTTCTTACATCGATTACGCGATGAGTGTGATCGTAGCGCGGGCTCTTCCAGATGCACGTGATGGGCTGAAACCTGTCCACCGCCGCATCCTATATGCGATGATGGATATGGGCATCCGCGCCAGTTCTTCTTATAAGAAATCTGCTCGTATCGTTGGTGAAGTGCTCGGTAAATATCACCCGCATGGTGATGCAGCGGTGTATGACGCCATGGCACGCATGGCACAGGATTTCTCGATGCGCTATTTACTGGTGGATGGGCAGGGTAACTTTGGTTCCATCGATGGCGACCCACCTGCCGCCATGCGTTACACCGAAGCCCGCATGGGTGCTATGGCAGAAGAAATGCTGGTGGATATCCAAAAGGATACCGTCGATTTTGTGGATAACTTTGATGGCTCTTTACAGGAACCTTCTGTGCTTCCGGCGCGCCTGCCGAATATGCTTTTGAATGGGGCATCCGGTATCGCAGTGGGTATGGCTACCAACATTCCTTCCCATAACCTGGGCGAGCTATGCCGTGCGCTCATCTATATGATTGACAACCAGGATAATCTGGATGAGATCACCGTGGAAGATCTGATACGCATTTTGCCCGGTCCAGATTTTCCCACCGGCGGCATCATCGTGGGAACGGAAGGTATCCGGCAGGCTTACAGTACCGGTAAAGGCAAGGTCACTTTGCAGGGCAAAGCACAGATCGAAGAGATTCGTGGCGGGCGTTATGCAATCCGCATCACCGAGATTCCCTATCAGGTCAATAAAACGACGCTCATTGAGCGCATCGCTGAACTGGTTCGTTCCGATCGTATCCCTGAGATCTCGGACCTGCGCGATGAATCAGATCGCACCGGCATGCGCATCATTCTTGAGTTAAAACGCAGTGCACAACCGAAACGAGTACTGAATCGCCTCTATAAATATACGCAGTTGCAATCCACTTTCGGCATCAATATGCTGGCATTGGTGGATGGTGAACCGCGTTTACTGACACTGAAGCATGCCTTGCAGATTTTCATCGATCATCGCATGGAGGTCATCAAGCGCCGGACAGAATATGACCTGGAAAAAGCCCGCAATCGTGCTCATATACTTGAAGGGTTGATGATTGCGTTGGCGAATTTGGATGATGTCATCCGCACCATTCGTGAATCGAAAGATGCAGATGTCGCCAAAACACAATTGATGAAGCGCTTTAAACTTTCCGAGATTCAGGCGCAAGCCATTCTGGATATGCAATTGCGACGTTTAGCGGCGTTAGAACGCATGAAGATCGAAACAGAGTATAAAGAGGTCAAAGAATTGATTGCCTACTTGGAAGATCTGCTGGCGCATCCCAAGAAAATGTTGGGCGTTATCCGGCAGGACCTTGAAGAAATCCTCGAGAAATACAGTGACCGACGTCGCACTCATATCTCTGAAGGAGGTGTGGAAGATCTGACCGAGGAAGACCTGGTTTCGGATGTACCGGCGCTGGTGAGCATCACCAATCGCGGCTATATCAAGCGCGTTTCCCCCAAGGTTTACCGTACACAAGCCCGCGGCGGGCGGGGTGTGATCGGGCAGGGCATGAAGGACGAAGATGAAATCGATATGATCATCCCGTGCCGTGCGCTGCACACCTTGTTGTTCTTCTCCGATCGCGGCAAGGTATATTCTGAAAAGGTATATCAGATCCCAGAAGGTGGAAGAACAGATAAGGGTCTTTCCCTGGTCAACTTGATTGCGCTGGAACAGGGGGAACGCATCACTGCTGCTTTGGCGGTACCTGATTTTGAAACAGCGGGCTATCTAACGTTTGCTACCACGCAGGGCTATATGAAACGGGTGGAACTGAAAGAATTTGAAAGCGTGCGTACCTCCGGGCTGATTGCCATCTCCTTGCAGGATGATGATGAATTGGGTTGGGTGGCATTGACGAGTGGGAAAGATGAGATGATGCTGGTTACCGCTAACGGTCAGGCACTGCGCTTCAAAGAAGAAGATATTCGCCCGATGGGTCGCACCGCTCGCGGTGTGATCGGTATCCGCTTCAAGGATGGAGATCGGCTTGCTTCGATGGAAGTGGTGGAAAAGGGTGCTTCCCTGCTGGTGGTGACCGAAAAAGGATTTGGGAAACGCACTGATCTGAAAGAATATCGCTGCCAGGGTCGCGGCACGCAGGGTGTGGCAACCATCGACAAGAACTCTCTAGCCAAGATCGGCAAGATTGCGATTGCACGTGTTGTTCAAAAGGATGACCAGGTAACACTCATGTCTAATAACGGCATCATCATCCGCTTAAATGTGAAGGATATTTCCATTTCAGGACGCGCGACACGTGGTGTAACACTCATGCATCTGGAAAAGGGAGATAAAGTGGCTTCCGTAGCGCGTTTCACGGAGGGCATCCTGAGCGGTAACGTGGATTAAAAGAAGGATTGCTTATAAAGAAGCCGGGCGCAGGCTCACTTCCCCCATTGGGAAGGAAAGCTGCTGCCCGGTTTTTTCTTTAAGTACCAGATAACCTTGTTCATCTACGTCCTGCATGATGCCAGAATGAGTTTGCCCGTTGGTGGAGGTGATGGTCACAGGTTGCCCCAGAAAAGCTAAACGGGTTCGCCAATCATTTAAAAAAGTGGAAGAAGGGAATGAGTTACGCACATGAAGGAGTTGCTCAAGAATGCAGTGCAGGATTTCCCAACGATCCATGTTTTTACCGAAAGCATCTTCCAGCGAGGTGGCGGGGAAAAGCAGGGACGAAACGGGTGGCAGCGCTGCAGAACTGATGTTAACCCCCACGCCCATTACCAGCCCGCAAAGGGTGGTACCTTGCCAAACTGCTTCGCACAGAATACCTGCGCATTTTTTACCATCCAGCAGTACATCATTCGGCCACTTGATCTCTGCCTGCGAAGAAGGACTGATGGCATCCAGCGCTGTGCATACTGCTAGTGCTGCCAGTGCTGAAAACAGCGGCAGAGACTGCTGTTCTTCTGGATGGGGATACAGGATCAGACTGAATGAAAGGGAAGCGCCTGCGTGCGCGTGCCAGGAACGTTGGTTGCGCCCATAGCCGGCGATTTGATGATCCGCCACTACCAGCGAATAATCAGGCGGGCGCTGCGCGACCCATTCCAGGGCGGTGGCGTTCGTGGAGGGTAGCCTGTTGAAATAAAGCAGCTTCCCCATGGGAATGTCAGCCAGGAGTTTAGAAAGAGTTTCTTCGTCCACGGCTTTCATTATAGACCGGAAAACAAAGAACAGCCCGATTGGGCTGTTCTTATGCATGGTATTGGCTGCTATTTACTTACACTGACTTTGATGGTCTTGGGTTTGGCTTCCTCCGCTTTGGGGACACGCAGGGTTAGTACACCGTTCTCGATGTTTGCATCTGCCTTGCTGGCATTCAATGTGGAAGGAAGAGTGATAGTGCGATGAAATTTACCAGAAGGACATTCTTTGTGAATGTAGTTGGCATCTTCTTCAGCGCCGAATTGCAATTCACCGCTCAGGGTTATGGTTTCATTGATAACCTGGATATTCAGATCATCCGCTTTCAGACCTGGAACCAGTGCGGTGACGATGAAATCATCATCCTCTGCGCGCACATCAATGGGTACGATCACTTCGTTCTCTTTATATGGCATTTCATCATCGAAAAAATCCTGCATACGGCGCAAGCGGGCAGCGCGACCAAAAGGTGAATAAACGTAGTAACTCATGTTTGAACCTCCAAATTTTCTGTTCTTATGCTATTAATGATAAAAAAGGATGATTAAAAAAGAATAAGCAAAATCTCATTGTTTTATTAAAATTAT
>DMDF01000075.1:28455-36435 GCA_003446605.1 Anaerolineaceae bacterium | reverse complement strand
TTTTATTAAAATTATGAAAAGGAAAGATAGTTTGGTGGTATGATTGTGGCTTTGGAGAACAAGAATGACAAAGAACCAGCTTGAAGACAAAATCACGATTATAGAGGGACCACCCCCTGTTTTTGAGCAAATTGATGATGGGTGGGCTTTGGGTCTTTCTGAGGGTCCCTTATTATACGATATGAGCCTGACACAGGTGCGTACTTTCAACGGTCCAGAACTGGTGGAGCGTTGCCATCGCATGTGGAAGGAAAACGGCGTCATCCATCTGCATTATCGTAATGAGATGGGTGTGGAGGAGAAGGTACCCATCATGGCTGCCCGTTCCATTGAGACCGATGAGGGGCAAATCCTGCTACTGTGGACGCGCCATATCCCTGAGGAATTCGAGGACTTTGATGACCTGGACGATGAAGAGGATTTCGACGAAGGAGAATATTAGAATACTTGTGAAAAGGTGAGCAGAAAAATGGCTCACCTTTTTTTGTGTAACGAAATTTAGCGATTAGCCAGGAATGCATAGGCTGCTTTTTTACCCGATTCTCGCAGAAGATTGTATTTCTCATCACCCTTAACGATATCGAAATCGGTCGATTGTATGCCGCGATCGCTGATGGCGATGGTACGGCGCTGATCGATGATACTGGTTTCGTATTGTATGACTTCGTAGGATGAATACACATTACTCATAACTAAACTCAAGTAATCCATCAAGTTGCGCGGATTGGAGGATCGTTTGATAGAGGTGCTGCTGCTATCTGGATACAGAAACAAGCCCAGGGTCTCTTGATTACCCTTGGTGCGTTTGAGCTCACTGGTGGTCAGATAGGGTGGTTCATCAAAAACCTTGATGGGGTAGTTATTGAATAAACCTCCATCCACGTAGTAATCGCCATTGCCGAATTTCTTCCCATCAAAGCGTAGTGCCTCGAAATAGAGCGGGATGGACATGGACATGCGTACCGCATCCGCCACAGCTATATCGGGGGTGGTTTGGAAAGACATGATCTCTTCGCGCTGTTTGTTAAGGTTGGCTACCACGATGAATGGATCGAGAAAGCCGCGCTTGTGAAAATCCATGAAACTGGCATCCGCATTACCGTCGCAGTGTTTTGCCACCACTTCACGCAGCCAGCCGTAGAAATATTCGCTGGAGTACAGCCCGTAGGAACGGATGATACGCGCCAGTTTTTCCTCATCGGTTGGCAGGCGCGTTGGTAGTTTACGCTTGCGGGTCGAGGATTGTGGAATCTTGCGAAAATCGAGGGTGGAGAAAAGCTCCAGCACCTCATCAATGGGTAGGCGTAAGCTAACCAACAGTGCGCTGATGGCACCGGCAGAAGTACCTGCAACTCGTTGAATGCCGGTAAGAACGCCTTCTTCTTCTAGTACTTCCAGCGCGCCAATATATGCGATTCCGCGTACTCCGCCGCCTTTGAAGACCAGGTTGCGGTAAATGATGGGTTTGGGAGCGAGAAAGGGAAAGAGTGGACTCATAATTTCCTCATAATGGTTAGATTACCCCCATCATATAAGGAATTAGAAGATTTGTAAAGATTTTGTTATTTTGTAAGCAGATTTGTCAAAATTGAGGAAATCTCCACTAAAGCTCGCGTATCCAACGCACAGTATTGCAAGAGATTGGTAATTGTTTTTTGTCTTTCTGAATCAATTATCTTTCCGCCCACCATCTCCCACCAGGTGATGGATGCTTCATCTCCTTTTTGAATGGCTAAATCCGCATAGCTCAGGTCGGGCACCAGTACCTGCAGTACTTTTTTGATGGAAGCGCTGCCATGAAAATCAGGATGGATGTACATATTCTGGCTGAAGACCTCCATCAGATCCACCACGCGGCTGTTGAGTTCCTCCAGAAACTGCGCATAGCTGGGGCAGATCTCCGCCATTTCGCGGTTACGGTACATTTCAAAGGCTTTGTTCCATACCATGACCGAGCCATAGGGTGCGATGTGTTGCGAGAGCTGCTGCAACAAAGCGGGGGCAGGATCGCTGAATTGGGTGTGCAAATATTCATAGTGTTTGAGCTCGGCATCGGGAGCTGGTAGCACGTGCAGCGAATATTGAAAGACGATGTGCTGGTTGGGTTTGTACCCATCAAAAGCCGGTAGTGCAGGGTTGCAGGTTTCGTAATCCAAAAAATGGAGTGGGTAGCGCAATTGCGCGAACCAATTACGGATAGCGTTTCGCTCAATAGATGGCTCACCGGATTTGACCACATCCACGTACGCCTGCTGTTTTTCAGAAAGTGCGAAACCGGCAGGAATATCGTTTATGGCGCGCACTCCCATATCTTCCATCTGAGTGGCTTTGTTTTTGTGCAGGCGGCTGATCTCGTAAATGGGATGCTGAGGCAGGTCGGGGTGGCATAGCTGCGGGTAAGGGCAATCGTTTGGCTTGCGGCAGTGTTCCAGATTGTCATAAGAATTCTGCTGCAGAGCCTGGCGGGCAACCCGCATGAGGATTGCAACCGTAGGTTGCACATCTGCCATAGCTTGTGTGATATCTTCACAAACGAAAAGCTGAGCTAGATCAAGCTCACCTTTCCGGTGGTAGTTGCTGTTGAGATGTACCAGACAGGCATGCCGCAAGCGCATACTGGCGGAAAAAACTTCGCGCTGGAAGGCAACATCCAGCACATGTTCTTTTTGCAGGGAGGTACTGCTCTTGATCTCATATAGATCATAACAATCCTCTTTTTCATCGTGGATCAGGGCATCGCTGCGGGCGAGGAAGATATCCAGTGTGTCAGTATGTTGCCAGTGCAGCTCTGCATTGGAGTATTGGGGCAGGATGTGCTGCTGGATGAATTCCAGCGCCAGTGCTTCCACTTCCTGTCCCTGCTGCATGCGGAATTGGTCCATGGCGGTGAAGGGTTGGGCGCTGGGGTAGCCGTGCTTGGCTGCCCAGAAATGCCGCGGGCAGTCACAGAACAGCAGGAAATCGGTTTTGCTGATGGTTTGGTCAGGCATATATCATTCCCTACTCTTGATTATAGTGGAACTTGTTCCAGAGAGAGATCATTTTGGGAATGTCTCGTTTTTAAGAGATAAAAAAGTGTTTCAATACGAAGAGGCTGTTCTACTTTTTAGACAGCCTCTTCGCGTTCTACTCCTTCAGGATGTATAAAATTCCAATGGTATCCGGACCGGCATGCGTGGCTACCGTGCAGCCGGTGTGGGTGATATACACATTTTCAATGGGTGCCAGTTTGAGCAATTCCTTCTTTAAATAGAGCGCATCTTCATCGCATCCTGTGTGGGTCAGGAATACCCGCTTCAGATCCACGTTGGGAAGATGACTTTCAAAATCGATCAGCATGGAGTTCAGCGCTTTTTTACGTGACCCATTGATCTTTTCCTTGACATCCATTGTGCCTTTGGCTGCGTCAACCTCGATCACCGGGCGGATGTGCAGCATGCTGCCCACCACATGCTCCATAGCGCTGCAGCGTCCCCCTTTGTAGAGGTAATCCAGCTTATCGATGATGAAGGTGGTATGCACGTGCGGTTTCACTTCTTCCACGCCGGTTATGATCTCTTCCACGCTGCAGCCCTTATCGCGCAAGTCGCAAGCTGTCAGCACGGAGAGAGCGATGCCGGTGGAGAGGTTGTGTGAGTCGATCACATGGATCTTTTTGTCCGTGAGCGACTCCGCCACTTTGCTGGCTACCTGGTGCCCGGCGGAAAGCTGGCTGCTGATGCCGATGTAGATCATTTCATTGGGTGAATCAAAAAGTGTTATGAAATCAGCCGGTGAAGGTGCCGCTGTCTTTGGAAATAGCCCGCTTTGAGCGACCTTCTCGAACAATTGCGGGGTAGTGATGGTTTCCCCATCCAAATAGGTTTCTTCCCCCAGCGTGACGACGAATGGGATCTGTCGAATGCGATGTGCATCCAACAGCTCTTGGTTTAAATCCGAACAGCTATCTGTTAAGATCTCGATCATTTTGACTTCCCTTCTGCGTTGTTTGAGTTCTTTTGGACGGATTGAACCCTGTCTTTATATATAGTACTGGAAAGGCTGTAAAGAGGGCTCTTTTAACCATCCCTGCGGAGTAGTTTACCTCTTGTTTATATGAATTCTGTAAAAAATTTGGGATGAAGGTGAATTTTTATCCCAAAGAAAGGCTCTATTAAAGGCATTCCCCCAGGTCGCACAGGTTGTTAAAATTTGCATCCACATATCGTCGGCAGCTACCTGGATACGCACAGCCCTTTGGGCAGCGTACCACACAGTTTGCCGGAGAGGATGTGCTGGTTGCGCTGGGGATGGTCTGCGTTGCCTGTGGTGTAGCTCCCTGCGTGGGTGTGGAGGTCACAGTGCTGACTTCCTGCCCGCGCTTGCGGCGTTGTGAGGTATGCACCTGTGGTTCTTCCAGTTGAGCAGTAGTTGGTTCGGTTGGTGTCTGGGTTGCGGTGGCTTGTTCTGTGGGAATATCTGTTCCCTCGGTGGGGGTGGTCTTTGCTGCACTCCGCTGCTCACTGAGAATAGATCGGAAGGTGTTACTCCCACCCACCAGGATGGCGGCAAAAGAAGCGACGCCTACCGTGCCCATCAGACGCAGAACCTGCCTGCGTTCCATTTGTTGTTTTTCGGAGATTCCCTCCGGAAAAACGCCGGTCGATTTCGGGAGGGTTTTCCGGGGAAAGATATTGCTGGAGGTATTGGTGATCCAACGGGCGTGCAGGGCGATCTTTACCACCAACAGAACTAAACTGAAAATGGAAGAGATGACATGTATATCGCGCACCAGCAGGTAGTTCTCCAACGGCAGGTCAAACCAGGAAGAGATCAACAGTCCTGTCAGCAGAATGAATTCCAAAGCGCACATCAGTAGAAAATCCAGTAAAAAACGGACTCGCTGCCCGCCCATCTTCGGCGCAAAGAAGCGTTGCAGCATGTTGAGTACCCATTTCCAATGTCGCAGCAGATGGTACAGAGCCAGGATGCAAAGGAACAGCCCGCCCCACTGGTGCAGCGACAATCCCGTCAGATCCAGCCAGAAAGCCAGCACGAAGCCGATAAATAGGATAGCATCAATCCACCAATTGGTTTTGTTGGTTTGTTTTTTCATACAGAAATGACCTATTTTTGTTATCAGCTGAACTTTATATGAGAGATGTGAAGAAGTTGTGAATTTTTTATATGTTTGTACAGTATTTTTTTAGGTAAATCATCAAGTACCCACCCAATAGTATTTGTATTTGAAAAGTTGTACAATCAATCGTAAACTGTTAACATTAATATTTTTTATTGTCGTCTGGGAGGGAAAATGAGCATCATACTGATTGTTTCCATCTTGATACAGTTGTTTGCTGCATTTTATTCCCTTAGGTTGATTAAAATCACCGGAAAAGTAAAATCTTGGCTTGCGATTTCAATTGCCATTATTTTAATGACCATTCGACGATCTGTAACACTCTATGGTTATATAACGGGTAACTTAATTTCAAGCTTAGATTGGGTAGAAGAAATTGTAGCACTTCTCACTTCATTTCTAATGGCGATTGGTATTGTGTGGATTGCTCCCATTTTTCGATCAATCAAGTTGACGAATAAAGCACTGATACGTTCAAACCGTGCTTTGAAAACGTTGAGTGCGTGTAACCAGATTATTATTCATGAAAATAATGAGTCTATTTTGATGAAAAGAATATGTCGGGTAATTGTTGAGTTAGGTCAGTATCGGATGGCGTGGGTTGGTTTCGCTGTAGATGACGTGGAGAAAAGCGTTTTGCCTGTTGCCGATTTTGGTTTTGTGGATGGGTACCTTGATCAAACAAAAATAACTTGGGATGAAAGTGAAACAGGAATGGGTCCGACTGGAATGGCAATTCGAACTGGTCAAACTTGCATCGTCCGTGATGTCCAAAGTGACCCCAATTATCACCCATGGCGCAAAAATGCATTGAATCGAGGATATCGATCAACAATTGCTTCACCACTCAGGGGCAACAATCATGTTTTTGGCGCTTTGAACATCTATTCAAACGAAAAAGATGCATTCGATGAAAATGAAGTGAAGTTGCTAACAGAATTAACGAATGATCTTTCTTATGCGATTAATGCAATCAGAATAAAAGAACAACGAAATCAAAGTGAACAACAATTATTTGAATCTCAACAACGATTAGTGCAACTTGTAGAACGTTCACCGTTAGGTATCGTTGAATGGAGTACCGACCTCGAAATTGAAGCTTGGAACCCAGCTGCTGAGATGATATTTGGATATTCAAAAGAAGAAATGATCGGTAAACATTCTGATCAGTTACTGCCTGGAACTTCAAACTTTAAATTCGATAACAATCTGTATGAGGGATCCTCTGATAAAGGATTCATTTTTGACGCAACTGAGAGCCACACGAAAAATAATGAAATAATCATATGCAATTGGTACAATTTTCCTTTGATCGATAAGGAGGGACAGCTATATCGTTTCGCATCAATAATTGAAGATGTTACAGATCAGACCAACGCGGAAGTGATGCGAGAAAATCAGTTACAAAGATTAAATGCCCTAAGGCATATTGATATGTCTATTCTAGGAAGTTTTGATTTAAATATTGTATTAAATACAATCGTTGAAGAATGCATTGACAAATTACAGGTTGATGCCATTTCCATTTATAAATATGATCCGCTTCAAAATGTATTGGAATACAAATGTAGTAGCGGTTTTAAATCCACAGATTGGCAAGATATTCAACTCAAACCTGGCGAAGGTTTAGCCGGTAAGGTAATTGTGGAAAGAAAAATGGTCCTGATATCGGATCTATCTGAAATAAAAGAAAAAATTTCCCGGTTTTCTATATTTATGCCAGATAAATTTAACAGTTATATAGGAATTCCTTTGATATCCAAAGGAGAAATAAAAGGTGTTTTCGAAGTATTCAATAAGACAAAGATCAGCGGACAGGAAGCCTGGTTAGATTTTTTACACATGTTGACCGGTCAAGCTGCAATTGCTATCGATAATGCAGAACAGTATGAAAAATTACAAATCTCAAATATGGATCTGGCTTCTGCATATGATAAGACAATCGAAGGATGGTCAAAAACACTTGAGTTGCGTGATCAGGTGACCGAAGGTCATGCGGTTCGAGTAACAGAAATTACTTTGCGGTTGGCAGAAACATTCGAATTAAGAAAAGATGAATTGGTCCATATTCGTAGAGGTGCCTTGTTGCATGATATTGGTAAAATAATACTCCCCGATAGTATTCTGCATAAACCAGGACCATTAAGTGAAGAAGAGTGGATATTAATGAAACAACATCCACAAATTGCCTATAAGCTGCTATCTCCAATCAAATACCTGCGACCAGCTTTAAATATTCCTTACATGCATCATGAAAAATGGGATGGAAGTGGATATCCAAATGGATTAAAGGGGGATCAAATCCCTCTGGAAGCGCGAATATTTGCGGTCGTTGATGTATGGGATGCATTAAGCTCAGATCGTCCTTATCGAAAAGCATGGCATCCCAAAAAAGTCACTGAATATATTAAAGAACAAGCAGGAAAACATTTTGACCCCGATGTAGTTATGCGGTTTTTGCCTATGCTCGAAGAAAAAAAGAATCATTCCGTATTTATGCATTAATTGATGCATAGAAATAGTTTAATGCGAATGATTAAAAAGTACCGTATATTTTTTACCTGTTGAATAATATACCAAGAGATTAGTTCGGATAATCATTTGTTGAAAATGAGGTTATTTGATTCGGGAATTTGATTTCTTGGGAAAATTATGATCTACAGTTGAGATCTCTTTGGTGAGTGAAAAATGCAGCTTTTTGCTGGATCTGGAATGCCCCAGGAGGGACTCGAACCCCCAATCTAGGCGTTAGGAGTGCCTCGCTCTATCCACTTGAGCCACTGGGGCATTAGTATGCGAATTATAGCATTGAGGAATGTGGCTGGCAAGAAAAAAACAAAGCTGCCGGATAGCTATCCGGC
>DMDF01000075.1:387-28369 GCA_003446605.1 Anaerolineaceae bacterium | reverse complement strand
CGGATAGCTATCCGGCAGCTTTGGGAGGGATTGCCACTCGCGACCCTTGTGGGGCTGCAGCATAAGGAGGGATACGCTGCGTCGCAGTGGCGATACCAATACTAATAAAGGTCTTTGGTATCTGTGGATATATTATACCTAAATAGTCCAAATTACTATTAACAAAATCTCAGACTTTAAGGGAATGCATATACGTTTTTAAGTTCGGCAAGGAGATTTATGACTATAATTCCAGTAGTGTAGTATTAATACAAAATCAAAGGAATAGCATGGCACAAGCATATTATCGAAAATGGCGCCCCTCCAACTGGCAGGAGATCGTAGGGCAGGAGGCGATCGTACATACTTTGCACAATGCGGTAACCCTGGATAAAGTAGCACACGCTTACCTGTTTTCTGGTCCACGTGGAACGGGCAAGACTTCCACCGCGCGCATTCTCGCAAAAGCTATTAACTGCACCCATCCCGAGCGCGATGTCAGACCCTGTGGGGAGTGTGAAAATTGCAAAGCTATTAACAGCGGTCGTTTCCTTGACCTGATTGAGATTGATGCTGCTTCCAATACCAGCGTGGATGATATTCGTGATCTGCGCGAGAAAGTCAACTATGCCCCATCGCAGGGTACCAACAAGGTGTATATCATTGATGAAGTACACATGCTTTCAACCGCTGCTTTCAATGCTTTACTGAAAACACTGGAAGAACCCCCCGTGCACACTGTTTTCATCCTGGCGACCACGGAGATTCATAAGATCCCCGCTACGGTGCTTTCACGCTGCCAGCGCTATGAATTCCGGCAGATCCCGTTGAATTACATCACTGCCCAGTTAAAAAACATAGCAGAAAATGAAAAATTGGCGTTTGAGATGGAAGCGCTTACCTTGATTGCTCGTCAAGCAACTGGCAGTATGCGCGATGCCATCTCATTGCTGGATCAGATCGCTTCGACCGGAGATACCATCTCTCTGGCGTTGACCGAGGAAGTGCTGGGGACATCCTCGGATGAAAAAGTCATTCAGCTTGTGGATCATCTCTTGAAGCAAGAGACCGACCAAGCCATTTCTGTTGTCCATGCCGCTCTTGACAGTGGCACGGATGCACGTCAATTTTCCAACCAGGTAGTCGATCATCTGCGTGCTTTATTATTGATCAAGGTTGGCAATGTTCACGATGTGGAAGCAACCCAGGAGATGAAGAAGAAGATGACTTTCCAATCCGAAGCGGTGTCCACACAGGCTCTGGTGAACTGGATCCAACATTTTAGCTATGCTGCACATAACATCGGTTCGCGCTGGCAGCCCAGCTTGGCTCTGGAAATGGCAGCTGTAGAATGTTTGGAAGAACGTACAGAGACCAGAGCATCTATGCAGCAGCAAAAAACAAAATCCGCCGATAGTAAACCGCAGGTTCACAAGACCACTGACAAGCTCCCCCTGCAGGAGAAAAAACCAGAAGAAAAGGTGGAAAAGCACGAACAGAAAGAAGCAACCCAAGCTGCACAACCCGAGAATTCCAACCCACCTGAGATTGAGAATGAAAATCCACCGGAAGAACCAGCAGAACAAGAACTTGCTGATACAACAGGAGAAGCATCTGCTCCTGAATCACTGGTTTTGGAACGCTGGAAAGATATCCGCTCGCTGGTACGACAGGAAAAGCCCAGTACGGCGGGTCTGCTCAATTCTTGTAAATCTATTCAATTGGAAGGGAAGCGATTAAAATTGGGTTTCGAAAGCGATTTGCTCATGTCCAAAATGGATGATGATGTCAATCGAGAAATAACTCGCAAAGCTGTAAAAGAACTGCTGGGGTTGGATGTTCAGGTCGAATGCCTGGTGGTTAAAAATGGAATGAATCATCATTCCACTCAGAATGCACAGGAGCACGGCAGTTTGGTGCGTACTGCGCTCTCATTGGGTGGAGAGATCAAAGAGAAGGAGTAAGGAAAAGTATGGCGAGAGGTCAAAAGGGTTTAATGGATTCGGAAAATTTGATGGGACAGATGCGCGAAATGCAGGAACATTTAAAAGTGGCGCAAAAAGAATTGGAAAAAGAAGAGATCAGTGCGGATGTACGCGGTGGAGCCATTAAGATCACCTTTACCGGTGCACAAGAGTGCAAGTCGGTCGAGATCGATCCGGAACTCTTGAAAACGCTGGACGCTGCTGCATTGGAAGGTCTGATGATGGATGTCATCAATAAAGGTCTGGATAGGGTACGCAAACATACCATGAAAAAGCTGGGACCGATCAGCGGAATGGGACGGTAGGAGAGAAAAGAATGCCACTTCTGCCTGAACCTCTGCAAAGACTGATCACTGCTTTTGAAAGATTACCCGGTATCGGACCAAAAACTGCTTCGCGCCTGGCTTTCTTTCTGTTAAAAGCGCCCAATACCGTCTCATCCGAATTGGCAGAAGCTTTAAAGGGACTGCAACTGGCAACCGGTGTTTGCCAGACATGCTTTAATATCACTCTGGTGGATCGGACCCAGTGTGATATCTGCGCGGATGCGCAGCGCGACACCGGTATTATTTGTGTGGTTGAAGATCCCATGGATGTGCTGGCGATCGAACGCGCTGGGGCATTCCCGGGGAGATACCATGTATTGCATGGTGCGCTTTCTCCCATCGAAGGGATCGGTCCGGAAGATTTACGCATCCACGAACTGGAACTGCGGGTAAAGGGCGGATTGATCAAAGAGGTCATTATTGCAACCAACCCAAGCATGGAAGGGGATGCAACTGCACTCTTTATCAAGAAGCAACTGGCTCCCTATACGGTGCGTATTACGCGCTTAGCGCGCGGGCTTCCGGTGGGAGGTGATCTGGAATATACCGATCAAACAACCATCCTGCGAGCGCTGGCGGGCAGGCAGGAGATGGAATAATGGATTAGAAGTCAAAAAGGATCGCAACTGAACTGCGATCCTTTCTTCAACTATTCCAATAAAATTCCGAAGTTATCCACGCGGATGCGCTGCTTGGTGGGCGTAAGGCGGATTTCCTCAATGCTGGCAATGGGGTCACTCCATTGATCCTGGATGATATTCTTCTCATCTTCGAGATTGCTCTGTAGTTGGGTAAGATCTTCCTGATAATCGCTGAGAACCTGTTGGGCTTCCTCTAATTTGGCTTGCGCTTCATCAAACATACGCTTTTTAGTGAGTGAACTGGATACACCGGTCACTTTCTTCTTGGTTAGCAGGGTTAGCACTGCCTGCCCGCCTTTGCTGAGCATTTCCATGCGGCGGCTGTTGACTTCAGCTTCATATTTCTCAATGCGCAATTTTTGTTTGTCGATCTTATTTTGCGCACGGATGAGCTTGGTCTTATATTTTCTTTCCAATCCATCCAGTTTGGTCTGCATCTTTTCTTGAGTCGTCTTCAGACAACGCATTTCAAAAGATGCTTTATCCTCTCCTTCATTTGATTGCAACCCACTTTCCTTGTGCTGGAAAACAGAAAAGCTATCTGTTTCGTAGATCCATTGTTCGAATTCCTTTTTCTGGGTCTGCCACCACTTTTCATCCTGCAACCAGGCAGCCATGTTGCTGGCGTTTGCCTTCATATCGGTTTCCGTAGTAAAACTATCTTGCGAAAGACCTTGGACAATACTACCATCCCAATCCAGAGCTTTTTGAGGTGGATCGGGCATGATGACCGTGATGACATGGCTGGCATTGATGGCAGGGCTGCGCGAATAAAAACTTACCTCTGCCTGACCCAGCAAAGCAAGGCTTTTTCCGGCGGGCTGGCTGCCCGTCCGGATATACATGACCGCATCACTTGAGGAGGGTGCAGTGGTTGTGGGAGTGGTTGAATAAGTTTGCGGTAATTCTTTTTCAACGCTATCTTGCAGCGGTATCTGCGCACCTGCCAGTTTGTTCAAGGCTGGGATCTGGCGCAGTGCCAGAGGTCCGGTGAGGTAATCCATCGCCCAGCGTGTTTGGAAAATGACGGGCTGTTTTTCATGCACATTTTGTAACAAGAAAACCCGTTTTCCCAGAGCGGAGATGGTTTTATCCACTGTGCTGCGGCTCATTCCTCCTGCGGCGCTTTCCAATCCATCCAGCAGGCGTTGTTTATCCTGATCTGTTTGCAGTCGCCCGATCATCCAAGTGCCTGCATTGGAGAGTGCCTTGTAATCAACATCAATGGGGTTCTGCGTGGTCAACACCAACCCCAGCCCAAAAGCACGCGCTTGTTTTAATAAGCGAATGATGAGCGGTTTGGAGGGCGGGTTTGCCACAGGCGGCAGATACCCGAGGATTTCATCAAAATACAGCAAGGCACGGATGTTGGAGGTGCCGGTCTGCTTACGCATCCAGGTATCCACGGCTGCAAACAGCAAGGTCACAAAGAACATGCGCTCGGTATCATCCAGATGTGCCAGATAGAAGATGCTATGGCGTGGTTTCCCTTCAGGTGTATACAGGAACTCGTTTGCATCTAATGGTTGACCTTCGATCCAGGATTGGAAGGAAGGGGATGCCAGAAAATTGTTCAATTGCAACGCTAACTCATCGCGTTCTTTTTTAGGGTAGAACTTATCTATGGGGAAAGCACCTAGTTTGGTAAGAGGCGGATCCTGGATCTCCATGATCAGGGAGGATAGGTCGAGTTCTTTACCGTTCTTCCAGCTGTGCTCGATGATATTGGCGATCAGGATATGCTCACGAGAACGCAATGGGTCAATATCTTTGAAACCTACCAGTGTCAGCAGGGCGGTGACAGTACTGGAGATCATTTCACGCAGTGATTCCTCATTCTCTTCCCAATCAACTTGAGGGGAATTGAAGGAAGTGAGAATGTCAACCGGAATCCCTTTGGATGAGCCGGGTGTGTAAATAGCGCGCTCAACGCTGGATTGCAGTTTCAACAGATCTTCCTTTGGAATTTCCCATTCCTGCAACCCTTTCTGCCATGTTTCTGCCGTGCTGGCTGCCATTTCCGCAGTTGTTTTCCCTTCACTTCTCGCCAGATCAGGGTTGATCCAGGGCTCGAAATCAGCCGGTCTCAATTCAGGGAAATGCAGCATGAGGTTGGTCAGATCCCCTTTGGGATCAATGATGATGGCGGGGATATTTTGCAGTGCTGCTTCTTCCAACAATCCCACACACAGCCCGGTCTTCCCTGACCCTGTCATGCCGGTAACGATGGCATGCGTGGTCAGATCATCCAGATCATATAGGAGTGGTTGGTCAGTCAGGATCTTCTTTTTGGAAAGGTCATACAATTTACCGAGATACAATTGCTTATTTTTACGATTTACCATTATTATTCACCATTTATTTCTGATATGCTTATTGTATATGCAGAAATATGTACTGGGTAGGTATTTTACAAACCGGTCTGTATGGATATAATCAAACTATAGAAAAGGCAAGATGGCAATCGATTTTCACGTTCATACACTGCAGTTTAAAGATAGACAGGAAGCTCGCCTTGTTGATTCATATTTGGTGATGGCAAGTTCCCTGCGTAGCCACCGTCATCGCAAAGGTGAAATCTTAGCGTGTTTGGTGGATTTTAATCTGCCTGATTTAATTGAGAGAGAAGATATCGAGCGTATGCTTGCTTCCGCGGGGAAATCTTTTTTTGATACTCCTGGTTCCGTTACCAATGCTATTCAGAGTGCAGCGGCTGCTTTGAACACTGACATTTTGCAGAAAAATCTCTCTGCAGAAACCGCAGAAACGGTCAGCGCTGCAGTGAATTTTGCGGTGTACCATAAAGGAACCATTTTTCTTGCCCAATCGGGTATAACCTACACGACCATCTTCAGCCAGGGACAGATCGTTCATTTTTTCTCCACAGATCTCAACGAACGGGGGTTGGGAACATCCCGCCGATTCTATCTTAACTACAAACAAGTTCCCATCCAGGCTGGCGATCTGTTGATCCTATCCACCGCTAAACCTGAAACGTGGAATGATGAACGCTTACAAGATAGTCATGTTATCAGCTTGGAGCAACTTCACCGCAGGTTAATGAACCAACTTTCAGAAGATATATCTGCGCTGCTGCTAAAATGCCGTGAAGGAAAAGGGGTAGTGGTGGAAGAAGTAGTGGATATGAGAAAAACTACTCCACTTGCTGATCAACCACCTGCTGAAAAAGAAATAGAAAATGTTGTAACTTCTTCTCAAGCAGAGATTGAAAAAGAAGCAAACGATAAAGGAGCGACTAACTCCGAACAAGAGTTTGAAGAAGAGTACCCCGAGGATGTTTCTTTTCAAACAGAACCTTACCTTGCTGGCAATGAGGTGTTATCAAACGAGATAAAGATCCAGGTAGGTGAAACCGAAAAAGCCACCAGAACAAACCCGCCCCAAAAGGGACCACCGGAGGAACGAGCTCCAACGCCAAAACGACCTGACCGTGAAAACCCACTTCAGCAAGCAGTGACCGGCATTGGTCAGAGCATACAACGTTCCGGTCAGAACCTCTTTAAGAAGATTGGCGAGCGATTTGCGAATCAAGAAACCAGCCTGGAAGAATCTACCAGCTCTCATTTGATGAGCATACTCGTGGTTGTTATTCCAATCGCGTTGATAGTGATTTCAGTGCTGGTATATATCTACAGTGGACGACGTGAGCAGCATCAGATCTTTCTGGATGAAGCACAATCCTATATCACTCAAGCAGCCAGTATTGATGATGTAGAGCAGCAGCGAGAATACTGGGTGAAAGCTTATGATGCAGTCATCAACGCCATGGATTTCGGAGATAGTGATCTTTCGAACAATCTGCTTACCCAGACGCAGACTGTCTTAGATGATATGGATCTGGTAACCCGTCTTGATTTTCGTCCTGCGACTACCTCGCAATTTGGTGCAGATGTGATCCTATCTCATATTAAAAACAACGATTCCGGGCTCTATTTGCTGGATGAAACCAGCGGAAGTCTATTCCATGCCGAGAAAAGCTCAAAAGGTTTTTATGAGATTGATAGCAGTTTTCTATGTGGACCTGGCACCTACGGGGTTATCACACTGGGGAAGATTGTAGATTTTACCTTGCTGCCAACCAATACGCGCGGTTATGAGCTGCTGGCAGTGGATGAAAACGGGAATCTGCTTTATTGTCAACCCGGGCAGGAGCCCGTACCGGGATCGCTCATACCGCCTGAGAATGAATGGGAGCGCATAGCTGCCATGAGTTTGGATGAATATACCTTGTACGTAGTCGATGCTGAAAGTGATCGCATCTGGAGCTACTCTGGGCGAGACTTTGAGATCAGTGCCATGGCAGGCATCGTCTTCAATAGCCATCCCGTAGATTATCTGGGTACGGAAGAGGTTGATATGGGTGGCGCGTTGGATATCATTGTGAACAAAGAAGACTTATTTGTCCTGCATCAAGACAGTCACATGACTACCTGTCAATATAATGCATATCGTGCAGAAAATGCCACAGAATGCCAGGATCCTGCTCCCTACGGGGATAGCCGAATTGGATATGAAAAAAATCCGCTGGTGTATTTTGATTCTTCTTTCCGTGTGATCCAGGAGACGCTCTATCCCAGCTCTGCTTTTTACATTCTTGATAACAACAATCGTGCAGTGCTGCAGTTCAGTTATCAGTTAAATCTGGAAAAAATGCTCAAGCCGCAGCCCAGCAGAACCTACCCACTGCCCGAAACAGATATGACCGGGCTGGGCGTGACCACCGAAAAAGAGATATTTCTGGCATTTGGGAATCAGCTGTATGTAAGTGAACTACCGTGATGGTTTGCCATCATTCCGTTTTAGACGGAATAGCAGCCAGAATCTTGCCCTCTAGTTTCTCCCCGATCCCAGCAAGAGAGTGCAGCTTCCCCTCACTGGCAGCTTGACGCAGTTCATCCAAGCTGGTGATATGCAGTGATTGCCAGATCAGTGCGGTAGTTTTCGGTCCCACGCCGGGTAAATCCAACCAATCCAGCAACTCAACGGGGATTTCATTTTGCAATCGTTCCAGGAAACCTAATGTACCGGTTGTACTGAGTTCTATGATTTTGTCAGCAATCGCCTGACCTACTCCTGGGATGGTCTTAAGATCCTCGCTGTTCATCTCTGCCACCGGGTCGGGATAAATACGGATGCTTTCTGCGGCGCGATCATAGGCATTGATCTTGAAAGGACTTTCTCCTTTGATCTCCAATAGCCTGGCTATCTTTTGAAAGATGCGAGCGATGTTATCATTATCCATACGTTGATTATAGCGAAAAGAAGGTGGTGGTGGCAATGAATATCCTGGATGGGATTCAAAAGCCGGTATTGTTGATTGATCTGGAAAAAGCGCAACACAATATTCGGGTTATGTTGCAAAAAGCCGACCAGAACCAGGTTGTGTTACGACCACATTTTAAAACCCACCAATCCCGTGAAATCGCAGAATTGTATTGCCAGGCAGGCATTACTGCAATCACTGTCTCTTCAGTGGATATGGCTGTTTACTTTGCGGCTGCAGGCTGGCAGGATATTCTAATTGCTTTCCCCCTCAACAGGCGCGAGATGGAACGCATCAACGGACTGGCATCGCAGATGCACTTATCGGTGCTGGTAGATAACCTTGAAAGCGTGGATTTTCTTACACAACATGCACATTGCCCTATGGGGGTATGGATCAAGGTGGATACCGGGTTGCATCGCGTGGGAATCTGGTGGCAAAATAAAGAGGAAATTTTAATTTGCGCGCAGCGAATTAACAGCAGTCCACTCCTCGCCTTTCAAGGGGTGTTGACGCATGCCGGGCATACCTATCATGCTTCCTCACCAACCGATGTTATCAACAAAGCTGCAGCCAGCAAAGCTGCCATGCTGGAGGTCAAAAATTACCTGCAGGAATATGGCTGCGGAGAGGTGCATGTATCCATCGGCGATACACCGGGCTGTCGGCTGCTATCCGATTTCAAGGATGTGGATGAGATCAGACCGGGGAATTTTATTTTCTTTGACCTTGAACAGTGGCAATTAGGGGTTTGTATGCCCGATGAGATGGCGGTTGCCATGGCTTGCCCGATCGTGTCGAAAAATGCGGATCGCAAGGAACTGGTCATTTATGGTGGTGCCATCCATTTTTCGAAAGAGACACTTTCTTATCACGGAGAATCCATTTATGGCTTGCTGGCAGATAAGCAAGAGGATCATTTTGCAACCATTTTGCCAGATTGTAAATTGGTCAGCACGACGCAGGAACACGGTGTGCTGCGTGTAAACGACGGCGTTTTTCAACAATATCAGATTGGTGACCTGGTATTCGTGTATCCCGTTCATTCCTGTCTGGTAGTGCAGGCAATGGGGGAATTCTGTGATTTAAAGACCGGGAAAAGAATCCCCACCATGGTTCAACAATGCCATAACGGGCAGGTATTCTAGCCATAAATGATTGTGAGCGGAACGGGGATGAAGATGAGCAGGAAAATTACCAGCATGACGATCCCCATTGTTTTCCGTTTTTTATCCAGTTGAGTGATCTGGTCAAGAGGTTCGGCGTAAGCTCTGCCCATAAATAGAGCCAGCACTGCCCAGAACCACCAGGTACTCCAGAAGAATCCCAACAGTACCAGAGCGGCGATGATGAACGGCAGCACGCGCCGCGATGTTTTGGTACCAAAAACGGATTGTAAGATATGACCGCCATCCAGCTGTCCGACCGGGATGAGGTTGAGCATGGTCACGAACAAGCCTGCCCATCCAGCCCAGGCAACGGGGTGTAGCATCACATCCAGCCCCCCCCATGGTATGGGATTGCCGGTAAAGAAATACTGTGCCCAATGAATAAATAGCGCCAGACCACTTTTCCCTACGGGCTCTGGGAGGAATTTTCCAAAGCTGATGTATTTCAGCAGCAGGTAAAGAATGGAATTACCCTCCATTTGAAATCCGGTACCTGCCGGTAAATTTGTAGGGAGTGGCTCTACGGTTGATAGATTCAACCCTATCAGCAATACGACGATGGATACAATTAATCCGCTCAAAGGTCCTGCGATGGCAATATCAAAAAGCTGTTTCTTGTTTTTAGGAAGGGAGCGCATATTGATGAAAGCGCCCATAGTTCCAAAGGAGTTGAAAGGAAATGGAATGAAATAAGGCAGAGATACATCCACCCCATGTTTTTTGCCTGCGAAATAATGACCGAATTCATGAGCTCCCAGAATCGCCAGTAAAGAAACAGCGAACGGCCACCCATTTTTCAGGATGGTAAGAATTGCTTGCCAAGTGTTCTGTGGTAAGGCGGTATCCATCCCATAAATCCCACCGGTAAAAAGCACGCTGAATACTGTAAGAATGAACAGGATCAGATTCGTACTTGTCTTCGTTTCTTTATGCTTTTGAGGATCTGTGATGAGAAAAACGATCTGTTGTTCTTCTTCTGCACGAAACAAGGGGATTAAATTCATCGGTTTGATGCGTTCTTCGATAGCGGCAAAAGCTTTTTCGCTATCCTGGTTTTTCAACTGACCGGTGAACTTAGCGATGTAGGGTGTTTTATCTGTTCCTTCTCCATAGGTTGCGTCGAGGATGTTAAACTGTTCTTCTACGATCTCGTAAAGTTGTAGCTGGTCATAATCCATTGCGTTTTATCCTGTGTTTGATTGAATTATTGTAAATAGAAAATTGGGAAAGCGTCATTAGAAATTTCTTATAAAGGCGGGAATGGATGGGAGTCGAACCCACCACGGCCTGCCTAACAGCCCGTCACCGGTTTTGAAGACCGGGGAACCCACCGGGACCCTACCATTCCCGCTTAAAGCATATCCCATAGGGCTTTCCTTGTAAAGAGAAAGAGCGTGGTCAAGCGGAGAGGGTTATCTTTTCTACCCCCCGTACCTGTGAAAAAGCTGCCCCTTGGGAGATATATTGATATACCAGGGTCGGATCAGTCACTCGCACACCTGCCAAAATATCCAAGCCGTGTTCAAACAAGATGGGGGTCATGGGTGTGCTGGGTCCCATCATGATCTTTAGCGCATCTGGACGGCACATTGCCAGGTAATTCTCGGCAGCTTTGTTGATGAGGGTGTTGGCGGTCATAGCCAGGATATCTGCTTGTGGAAGGATTTGTTCCGCATCCGTGGGACTGAATTCCCCTTCACCAGGCTGCAGATCAATCACCCAAATTTTCCTGGCGATGCCCTTCAGCTTGGGAATGAAGGGAAAATGACCGATTATCGCAATACGCTTCCCCTTTCCCTTATCAGCTAAAACATCTGCAACATTGAGGCTTTGCTGGTTTTGTTGGATCGGTTCGATCAGGGAATTCACGGCTGCCAGACCGATCCCGGCTTCCAATGTGTTTTCTGACAGGCAAAGGGCTGCCAGCTTTAGCGCAGATTTTTCCGATAGATTTCCTGCCTCGCTCACCAGCTGTTCACCGTGGGGTCCACAGCCTACAATTGTGGATGCTAAGCCGCTGATTCGGCTGGTGACCATGATCCAGTGAGCGCTTACTTCGATCTGGCTGACAGGATAATCTTGCTTGAGGGATGATAGAACGTGGTTAAGAATGGTTGTCATGAAGATCCTCCTGGCTTGATTTTAAAACAAAAACCTCCCTTTTGAGGAGGTTTTTCGTTGTCATCAGTCGATCAAAGCAATTTCAATCGGGGTGGTATTCATCAAGTTATCGGAAATAGGGCAGCGCCGATCCACTTCTTCAATGAATTTTTCCTTTTCCTCTTTGGTCATATCCGCATCCACTTTCATGCCAACCTTAAAGCTCTTGAAACCAGCACGATCGGTTGTATCCTGCCCGCGAAGGACTTCAAGATTCAGTTCGCCTTCGACCTCTACTTCGACATCCCGCAGAACGATCTTCTTCTGGTTTGCCACAATCTTGGCAATGGTGACCAGACATCCAGCCAGCGAAATGAAGACATAATCAAGAGGAGTAGGTCCCTGATCCTTCCCTCCCATAGCAGGTGGTTGATCGACTAACGCGGTATGAGTGCCAGCTTTCGTTTCGACCAGAAATCCCTCTAACCCTTTTGCGGTGACTTTGACGGTTTTATTGGTAGCCATTTTGCATCTCCTAAATTATTTTATTATCCATTACGAATTATATCAAAGGGATGAAGACAGGAATGTAAATATTATCTAAAAAAGAAATTATATTGAAACGATTGCCGACCTACCGGAAGAAAACCCCTGGCAGCATCTGGAACAGCATGGGTTGTAGCCCTAACATCAGAAAAGTCAGCAGTGTTCCCAATATCCAGCCTGCGATAATATCGCTGAGGTAATGTAACCCCAAAATTACTCTGGCGAAACTGACCAGCAATGCCCATACGGTGAGTATAAGTGCCAGGGGATGCATGTTCATCCCCCAGAATAAACCAGCCAGCATAGCAGCACGCGTAGCGTGCCCGGAAGGGAAAGAGTTTGGATCACTGTTACGGTAAATGGCGCCCCAATCACCGGCGGGGCGACTGCGTTTGATTAGAAATTTAATACCCAGCACCAGAAATGCTTGGATCAGAATGGACCCGGCAAAAAAAGCAGAGATGGCATGCCAGGTAGAATCGGTGAACAGCCATACCACGAAGAGAACTGCTAACCAATACCACGAATCTCCGGAATGAGCGAGAAAGCCTGCGATGGGATGTAGTATTTTATTCTCACCCAGTAAGCGTAATCTCTGTGAATAGGTGACATCTTTTTCGAGGATGGTCTGCAGTTCTTTTTTCATAAAAAATTATTCCTATGTATATAACGGTCACCATTTTAACACTTTTCACCCGCAGTGGAATAAATCTACGTACAATTATTGTAGTGGAGAAAAGAGGAGAAAAAATGATTCGATTATTTCAGGTGGATGCTTTTACCGACATGCTCTTTCATGGGAATCCCGCAGCAGTGTATATCCATTCTGAATCCAGATCAGATGAATGGATGAAGAATCTGGCTGCCGAGATGAATCTTTCAGAAACTGCTTTCCTGCAGCCAGCTTCAGATGGATATCATCTGCGCTGGTTTACCCCTGTTACAGAGGTAGAGTTATGCGGGCACGCCACCCTTGCCAGCGCTTGGATCCTGTTCACAGAGGGATTCGAACCATATGAGAAAGAAATCCATTTTCATACCTTGAGCGGACTGCTGACCGCTCGCTGGCATGAGGGTGCGGTTGTGTTGAACTTCCCCGCCTTCACGCACATTCGCGAGGAACAGAACAGCATACTTCTGGATGCGCTGGGGTTACGAGAGGGTCGGGTATGGCAGGTTGATGACCAGCATTGGGTGATCGAAGTAGCCAATGCTCACATCTTGCGCGAATTGCGCCCCGATTTTTCCAAAATGATAGCCTGTGGTTGTGGGGAAGCAGCAGTAACCAGCCTTTCGGATGACAGTGCCTATGATTTTATGTCACGTTTTTTTGCGCCTACCTGTGGGATTGATGAAGACCCTGTCACGGGATCTTCACATTGTAGCCTGGCTCCATTTTGGATGCGGCGTTTAAATAAAAACCCGCTGCGCGCCTACCAGGCGTCTGCTCGCGGGGGTAGTTTACTAATAGAAGTACTAGGAAACCGTGTGGATTTGCATGGAAAAGCAATTACCGTATTCCGTGCCGATCTAGCCTAGGGATAGAAATAATGCGGTTTATTTCACGCGATGCCACACCCCGGTCCATTCGGGCAGGATCTGCCAGCTTTCTTGATCTATTTGTTCAGCCAGTTTCTCTCCAAAGAAGAAAGCGGTATTGTCTTTGGCATGAGCTGGGTTGTGAAATTTATAATCAGTGCGAATCACTTCTCGCTTAAACTGCCATTTGTTTTCAATACGCTCGTAATATTCAGCCAGAGCACGGGTGGGCGGAACAGGGAAGATTTTTCCGGTTCCCAAGGTCTCCATTATTATTAGTTCACCACCCGTTTGTGTTACACGCAACATCTCCAGAACAAATCGATCAATGTTCTCCTGCCAGCAATCCGGGTACCAACCGCAGAAATGACCGGCTGCCCAACCGGCAGTGGTGACTTCTGCCCACTCGGATTGTATAGGTACTTGTCGGATGTCTCCCTGCACGAGATCCCAGTTACCGTGAACCGCTCGAAGTTGAACTTGCTGCTGTAATAACATCTGCATGCTGATATCCAACGAGACAATTTCAGCGCCCTCATCTTTCAATAAGATAGGCAGACGACCTGTCCCACTGCCGAGATCCAAGATCTTCTTGTGATTTATGGGAGTGATATCGTGGATCGTTTCGAGCAGATGGTTTTCGAAATCCTCAAAACTGATCATGCTGTGGTATTTTTCGGCTTGGTTTTGGTAGATATCGATAAAATGATCCATTATTTTTACCATTTCTACTTATATACTCTATGTATCCAATGTGGTATTGGCAAGCTTCTCAATTATTGCGATCACTGCCGAGTTGTCTAGTTCCGCCATATTGTTTTGCAGCATGGCTTGATAGAGCTGAAAATTAACTGCTGTCATCGGCAGGGGTACACCAAATTCATGGGATGATTCCATTACGATATTCAGATCTTTCGCCTGCAAACCGGCTTTAAAACCGGGGTTACGGTTTCCGGCAAATAACCGTGGTGGTTTGTTGTCCAGAGTCCAACATTGGGCTGCTCCATTCTGGATCGCCTGGATGACCTTCTGTGGATCAGCCCCAGCTTTTTGGGAAAAAATGAGCAATTCGCCCATCGCCACCATTTGGGCGGCTACCATAATCTGGTTGGCTGCTTTCGCGATCTGCCCGGCACCGCTATCCCCTACGTGCGTGATTGTTTTTCCGATTGCGTTGAAAATGGGCATTACTTTCTGCAGCGCTTCTCCCGGTCCACCTACCATAATGGCAAGTGTTCCGTTGATGGCGCCAATATCCCCGCCGCTCACGGGTGCATCCAGACTTAGAACTCCCTTTTCCTCAAACGCTGCTGCGATCTTGCGAGCAACCAGAGGTTTAATGGTGGAATTATCCACAAAGATCAATCCACTATGAGTACCTTGCAGAATGCCCTGCTCGCCGAAAATAACCTTTTCTACATCGGGAGAATCGGGCAAGTTGGTGAAGATCACATCCACGCTTTCTGCTACTTCCTTGGGATTACTGGCGCGTTGTGCCCCTTCTTCAACTAGCTCATCCACAGCTGCCTGGCTGCGGTTATAAACCACCATGGGGAAGCCTGCTTTGAGAATGTTCTTTGCCATTGGTTTCCCCATGATACCCAACCCAATATATCCAACTTTCACGATGAACTCCTTGTGTTAATAATACTTTTTATCTTGTTCTTATAGAGTAGAATCTACACTGATTATAAAATGGAAGAAAATGAACAACCAACCACATAACCATTCATACAATCATACCATTGCAGATATCCGTCTGGCATTTTTTCTGAATCTACTCTTTTCTATCGCAGAATTCATCGGCGGAATGTATATCAATTCTGTAGCAGTTCTGGCAGATGCGCTGCACGACCTGGGTGATAGCATTTCGCTGGGGTTATCCTGGTATTTTGAAAAAATATCCCAGAAAGATCGCAACGGTAAATATTCATATGGATTTAGGCGATTTTCGTTGCTTGGAGCTGTAATTAATGCCATTATCTTGGTGGCAGGTTCTATTCTGATTGTGAAAGAAGCAATTGAACGATTACAGAATCCGGCAGAACCCAATGCACAGGGGATGGCGATCTTTGCACTGGTCGGTATTGTTATCAATAGTATTGCTGCAATGCGGATGAAAAGAGGGAAAAAGATGAACGCACGGGTGCTGACCTGGCATCTCTTGGAAGATGTACTCGGATGGGTGGCTGTTCTTATTGTCAGCATTGTGATGCTGTTCATTGACTTACCCGTACTTGACCCCATCCTCTCAATTGGGTTATCTGTTTTCGTTCTCTATAACGTGATCAAGAATCTGGTAGCATCCATCTCGCTCTTCTTGCAGGCGGTTCCAGCTGAAGTGGATATGGGGGAAATCGAACGGCGTATGTTGCGGCTTGAAAAAGTTACCGATGTCCACCATACGCATGTCTGGTCTTTGGATGGTGAGGAGAATGTGTTGACGACGCATATTGTTCTTGAGGAGGGTACGAAAAGCCAGGATATTCGTGAGATTAAAAAAGCTATTCGACTGATCGCTAGCGAATTTCATTGTGGTCATACCACGGTGGAATTTGAATATTTGAAAGATGATTGCTCCATGCCGTGCTAAGAGCAGCACTTACACTAAGCGACGCAACTATTTCTTTTAATTTGCGTATATTCTAGAAGAAAGATGATCATGAAAAGAATATACAGGATGGAATGCGATGGCTATAAAAAATGAAAAACCAAGTGAAGAAACCCCCATAGAAGAAAAGCCTGTGACAGAGGGTAAAGAAAACCCCCAAAAAGAATCGAAAAAAGCAGGATCGCTAGGTGATATGAAAGAAAAGGGGACGCCCGCACCCAAGGGAAAACCTGTAAAAAGTGTTTCGGAAAAAGAGCTGAACGAAACGAAATCTCCTTTTTTACAAGGTCCGGTGTTATTAGGAGCAGGGTTGCTCATTTTAGGCATCATCTTATTAGTAGGGGAGCTACTGGATTTTAGTTTTAGAGCAGTATTGTGGCCATTTATTTTCATTGTCCCCGGTGCGACTCTGTTCATTTCTGCGTTAAATTCACAGGATAGCCACGGCGAGGGCTTGGCGATATTAGGCTCAATGCTGATGATGCTGGGAACTATATTTTTCTTACAGCAAGTGCTGCATATGTGGGCGAGCTGGACATATGCTTGGGCATTGTTTGCGCCAACCTCTATTGGCATTGCCCAGATCGTTTATGGGAAACGGCGAAACCGCAATTCACTGGTGAGGAATGGTAATAAACTGGTCGAGGTTGGCTTGACCTTATTTATTATCTTCTTCATTTTCTTTGAAGTAATGCTCAACGTAAGTGGAAAAAATTTGGTTCCATTTGGCTTACCAGCTTTCCCTGTGGCGCTCATCCTTCTGGGTGTGTTTGTCATGCTGCGGGCATTCCTGCAATCAAAGTAGGGATCGAAAAAGCAGGTGGGTTACTGATCCACCTGCTTTTTTATTAATCATCCTTTTCACTCTTATAATTGATTTAAGCATTATGTGATTAAAAGTGAGGTGAAATGAATTTGGTATATCTCATATTTGGGATTGTTATGCTCATTTTTGGCAGGAAACTTTTTTGGTTGTTCACAGGAGGGATCGGTTTTTTCCTTGGTTATACATTTGCCCCACGCATATTTCCCAATCAAGCCAGTAATGTGATCCTTACTATTGCTATTGTGATGGGGCTGATCGGTATTTTTCTGGCAGTCCTCGTCAAATCGGCAGCCATCCGTATTGCTGGGTTTGCTGCAGGAGCATATATCATTTATTCGTTCCTCCCAATGGTCAATATAGAGTTGGGTAATGTCTACTGGCTGGTGGTCATTGTGGGGGGCGTGTTAGGAGCAATCCTGGCAGGGACGGCGCTCGATTGGGCATTGATTCTATTGACATCTGCTTGCGGTTCTGTGCTTATCTCGCAAACACTTGATCTCACGTACCCGCTTTCAGCGGTTGTCATGGTGGTGCTGTTTCTGATAGGCTTGATCGTACAGGGGAATATCAAATCAAAAGATTGAAACATGCAATATGTAACCATAAGGCAAGGGACCTATCGAAATCTCTACTGGTAGTGTTTAAATCACCAAGAAAAAAATCACTCTCCTTGATAGAATAAATATGGAATTAAAAGGACGATTATGATGAGACAGAACATGGTCAAGCCCGGGTTTCTAATGATGATCCTAATCTTGAGCATAACTACGTCCTGTTCCGCATCCACCTCTGGGATTGTAGATGAAACAGGAGCTGCTTTACAGGTGGAGGATGAAAAGGTTGATCCACAGCCGGAACCGATACAGGAAGCGACCGTTGAAGTTTTACCTGATGCCTTCATCGAGATGGAGTTTACAACGACGGATGGTAGGACATTGCAGGGAACCTATTTCCCTGCTTCAGTTTCACCTGCTCCACTGGTGATTATGATGCATTGGGCGCCAGGCGACCAGAGCGATATGCGTGAACTGGCGTATTGGTTGCAGAACCGCGGATTCTCCGATTCGCAATCAAATGATTTCTCCGGTAAACCATGGCTGGATCCAAGCTGGTTCCCGCAGTTAGAAAAAGAACGCTCGTATGCTGTCTTTACTTTCACCTTCGATGGTTGTGAGGGTGGCTGTAAGAGCTTTGAAAGAGCGGAATGGTTGCTGGATGCGCAGGCAGCGGTGGAAGCAGCTTACGGTCTGGAAGGCATCGATCCTACCCGCATTGTGACCTTGGGAGCCAGTATCGGAGCGGATGGTGCTGCAGATGGTTGTACGCATATCAATACGTTGCACCCGGGTTCCTGCCGCGGCGCGTTCTCGCTTTCACCTGGAGATTATTTGACTCTGAATTATGCTGATGTGGTGGAAAAGCTCCATGCAACTGCTTCACCGGTAATCACCTACTGCCTTTTTGCAGCGGGAGATGCGGAATCTGCAACCGCATGTCAATCAGTTCCATCAAGTGATGCAAGTGAGGTCATTGGCTATGGAAGTGATCTCCATGGATTGATGCTCGTGCAGCCCAATTTGGAACACGACACCACGGCATTAATGGTCGAATTCCTAAATGCTACTATTGAGAAAAAATAGGGTTAATATTAGAAGAAACTTCACAAGAAAGAAAACGTATATCATATATAGAAATCAATTAATCAAAGGTGGTGGAGAACATGGCAAAGCCAAAAATCTTCGGAAGAATATTCAATCCCATTGTAAACACAATCTTGAAGTCACCCCTTCATTCGTTGATGAGCGAACATTCTCTGGTGATCCGTTATACTGGCAGAGAAATGGGAAAAGTAAATTCTTTTCCTGCCTACTACCACAAGATCGGAAATTCCATTTATGTTCTGGTTGATAAAGCAGAAGATTGGTGGAGAAATCTGAAAAACGGATCTAACGTGCAGATCACAATCAAGGGTGATGAACTGCAAGGTTGGGTGGAAGCGGTAAGAGATGAAGCACTCCGCAAGCAATATTTTATTGACATCCTTGAAGCTATCCCTGAATTGAAAACAGAATTAGGTATGCAGCTTTCCTCTGTTGATTTATCCGATGATGTGGAAATTCAAAATGCACTCCAAAAATACGGACTTCTACAGGTTGATCTGCAGAGTGAACAAGCATGAATATCTATCATATCGTAACCGCGGGAACATGGCGTGAAGCGCTCGAATATGGCACATACAATGCGGATACACTGAAAAATGAGGGATTCATCCATTGCTGCACGTTAACACAAATTGCCGGGGTAAAAGAGATGTGGTTTAAAGGAATCTCTGATTTGTTGCAACTGGAGATCGATCCGCAATTACTGTCTTCTGATCTGAAGTATGAAGATTCCCACCAGACCGGGGAATTGTTTCCCCATATCTATGGACCTCTCAACCTGGATGCTGTGATCAAGGTCACGGTTTGTGAATAGATAACCTTACACAATATGCTTAAAGAACTCAACGTTCATTCATTTTGCGAAGAGAACATCGCGCTCTGGTCAGAGCGCTGGTTGCTGCTGGCAAGCGGTGACTTTCAACACGCTGATTACAATGCCATGACAGTTTCATGGGGCAGCATTGGGAATGTCTGGAATTACCCGTTTGTGCAGGTATTCGTGCGCCCCACGCGCTACACCCTGGAGTTCATGGAAAAATACCCAACTTTTACCGTAAACGCTTTTCCTGAAGAGTATCGCGATGTGCTCAATTATCTTGGGAGTACGTCAGGGAGGGAATGCGATAAGCTATCTGCCTCAGGCTTGACTGCGGTTGCATCCCATTATGTGGCTGCCCCGACTTTCGAGGAAGCGCAGCTCAGCATCGAATGTGAAAAGATCTACTGGCAGGATTTTGATCCCCAACACTTCCTCCTGCCCGAAATCGAAAATCATTATAGCTGTGCGGATTATCACCGTGTATACTACGGACGCATTAAAGGGATCTTTCAAAGCGCGTGATGTCATTCACGTGTAAAAAAAGCCCTGTGATTTCTCAGTCACCGGGCTTTTACTATTACAAAGTTTTAAGTTGGTTCTTGAGTTTATCCGCGGTATCCTGATAGGCTTCCAGGCGGTCGCGTTCTTTCTGGACCACGTTTTCCGGTGCTTTCTTGGCGAAATCGGATTCCAGCAGGGTTTCGAGACGGTTAATTTGCGCCTGGATAGAGGATAATTCGCTTTCCAGCTGATGCCGTTTCTCCGCAAGCAGTCCTTCATTACTGGTATGGATGAAAAGTGTTGAACCTGAAAGGGGTAGTGAAGCGGAGGGGTACTGCCTGTACTTTTCACCATGGGGAAGTTCTGCCAGGATGTTCACTTTAGAAAGGTTGCATAGTGCTGTTATGAAAGGCAGCTCTTTTTCAAGGTAGGCTTGCAGGGTGTTCGTCACAATGCTGACCTCGACCGCATCTTGGAATGGGAGCTTGTTTTCAAGGCGTGTATTGCGAATGGCTTTTACCACCTCGATCATGCCGGTCTGGAAACTCTGAATGGCAGGTTTTTCCCACTCTTCTTCTTTCATGCTCTCCGACCAGCGTGCAACGATCAATGCTTCCGCCCAGCCCCCTTCAACCGAAATATCTACACCACTATCCTGTACTGCCTTTTTCAATGCCTGCCACAATTCTTCGGTCACAAAGGGTGTAAAAGGGTGCAACAGGCGCAGGCATTTATCAAGCACACGTACCAGCGTCAGGGCAGTGTAATAAGCCTGGTCACCGCCTTCGTTCAGCTGTAGTTTTGCCAGTTCGATATACCAATCTGCGAACTCACTCCAGAAGAAATCGTAGATCTGCCGCCCGGCTTCTCCGTATTGATAATTCTCGAACAGATAATTCACATCGCGCACGACAGAACGCATACGCGCGTGGATGAATTCATCTGCACTGGTCCAGCGTGGTTCTCCAATCGGCTTGGCAGGTGTTTTTTCAAGCGCACTGATCACGAAGCGTCCCGCATTCCAAATTTTATTAGCGAAATTACGGTTTGCTTCCACTTTGTCGATGCTCAAGTTGGTATCTTTACCGGGGGTGGATCCTACCAGCAGGGTGAAGCGCAGTGCATCCGTCCCGAGTGTATCCATGACGGTCAGTGGATCGATGACATTGCCCTTGGTCTTGGACATTTTCTGACCATTGCCATCCCGCACCAAGCCATGTAAATATACTGTTTCGAAGGGAGGCTTGCCAGTGAACTCGATGCCGTCCATGATCATGCGAGCTACCCAGAAGAACAGGATGTCGTAGCCGGTCTCCAGGACGGTGGTCGGGTAAAAATAGTTATAATCGGGGGTCTCTTCAGGCCACCCCAAGGTTGAAAAAGGCCACAACCCTGACGAGAACCAGGTATCTAGCACATCCTCGTCTTGATGAATATGCATGGAATTGCATTGTGAACACTGTGTTGGGTCTTCACGTGCCACGGTTAATGCGTGGCAGTCATCGCAATACCATACCGGGATGCGATGTCCCCACCATAATTGGCGGCTGATACACCAATCTTGGATGTTTTCCAACCAGTTGTAATATACCTTGGTGAAATGATCGGGGATGATGCGTATCTGCCCGTTTTGAACAGCTTCCAATGCGGCTTGTGCCAGTGGTTGGATTTTCACAAACCATTGCGTGCTAATCATTGGCTCGATAATCTCGCCACCGCGTTGCGAACGGGGAACATTGAGAGCGTAAGGTTCTTCTTTGATAACCAAACCTGCTTCTTTCATATCTGACCATAATTGCTTGCGGCACACAAAACGATCCAAACTCTGGTAGGGTCCGCCATTTTCATTGATGGTGGCATCCTTATTCAGGATATTGATGGATTCCAGATTGTGGTTCATGCCGATCTCGTAGTCATGCGGGTCATGGGCGGGAGTGATTTTCAAGGCTCCTGTGCCAAATTCACGATCCACATAGGTATCGGCAATGACAGGTATTTCTCTGCCCAGCATGGGGACGAGCGCCATTTTGCCGATATATTTTTGGTAACGATCATCCTCCGGGTGCACTGCCACGGCACTATCCCCTAGAATGGTCTCGGGGCGGGTGGTGGCTACCGGGATGAAATCACCGGAGTCATCTGCCAGCATGTACTTGAAATAATACAGCGTGCCCTGTTCCTGAGAGTACTCCACTTCCAGGTCAGAGACTGCGGTACGCAAGTTGGGAGACCAGTTGATTAAACGCGGACCTCGGTAGATCAATCCCTTCTCATACAAGCGCACAAAGGCTTCGCGCACAGCAACCGAGAGCCCCTCATCCAGCGTAAAGCGTTCGCGCGTCCAGTCGCAAGAAGCGCCCAGACGGCGGATCTGCTGCGTGATATGACCCCCGTATTCCTCTTTCCATTCCCAGGTGCGTTTTACGAAGGCTTCACGCCCGATATCATCGCGTGTTATTCCCTCTCCTGCCAGTTCTTTTTCAACCTGCAACTGGGTGGCGATGCCGGCGTGATCGGTGCCTGGTACCCACAGTGTGGGGATGCCTTTCATGCGGGCATGACGGATCATCAGGTCTTCCATGGAAATGAACATGGCGTGCCCGAGGTGCAGCTTGCCGGTTACGTTGGGTGGGGGAATGGAGATCACAAAGGGTTTCTTAGTGGGATCAAAATCAGGTTTATTCGGGTCATTACTGGGTTGGAAATACCCTGCGCTTTCCCAGAATTTATAAATCCTTTTTTCCGTAGCCTGGAAGTCATAGGCTTTGGGCAGTTCAAATTTTGACATACTATCCTCCGGTATTAAATAAAAAATCCTTTCATCAGAGGACGAAAGGATCCCTCCTTGCGCGGTACCACCTCACTTCGCATTGATGCGCTCTCACCCGGAACCGGTAGTTCCGTTGCGCTGTAACGGGCTTACCCGTGCTGTTCTACTTTCCTGTGGATTTCTTCAGCAGTTTTCCTCGAGCGACTTCGATCCTGTTCTTCACTGTGGAGGCTTACAGCCGGAGCACTCCTTCTCTGGCAGGGTTCCAGGATGTACTACTCTCGATGGTTTTTTCGATTATACAGACATCAAAACAGTTTGTCAATTCAACACAATGTCATCGCTATAGGGCATGATCTCTTGGTAAGATTAACGCATATGAAAAAATCAGTTTTCCTCCTATTGTGCCTATTTGCCTTTATGGTAGCTTGTACACAAGCTGGTAATGTTTCACAAGCTGAAATTGTGACGCAGTCTCCGCAACCAGTGGCATCGGCGACACCGTTACCCACTCAAATCCATGCGACCGCCACTCCTATACCTGCCGAAACCGATGGCGTAGTGCTGCAGTTTTGGCACCCCTGGACGGGGAACAAAGCCAGCAGCATCGCTGCCCTAGTGGCGGAATTCAATCGCAGCAATGAACAGGGCATCTTCATCGAAGAAAAATCGGTTGCGGATGAAAATTTTCTGATGAGTGAGGTGCTTGATGCACTGGAGCAGGAGAATATGCCGGATATCCTGGCAGCTCCATCCAGGTTCAATCGATCACTCTACCAACAGGGAGTGGTATTAGCATTGGATGATCTGATCGCGAATCCTGAAACAGGCATCTCCGCTGAACAGCGGCGCACTTTCCCCACGGTTTTTTGGGATGAGGATGTACTGGAAGGGGTGCGCTATGCTGTGCCAGCTGAATATAACCTAAATATCCTGTTCTACAACCAGAGCTGGGCACAGGAACTGGGTTTTGAGAACCCTCCGGCGAGCTCCGAAGAATTTCTCAATCAAGCTTGCGCAGCTGCTCGTTTCAATGCGTTTGATGCCAACGATGAAAATAATGGCACCGGTGGATGGATCTATAATAACGAACCTGTCACCATGCTCAGCTGGATGCAAGCCTTTGGCGGTGGTGAAATCCCTGCGGATCTCAATCGCGGGATCGAATTCAACACTGCTGAAAATCAGGATGCCATGGAATTCCTGCGCACCATTTATCAGCTGGATTGCGCTTGGACGGGCAAGGAATCAACTCCCTATGCTTATTTTGCGAGGCGCTATGCATTGTTTTACAGCGGAAGCGTGGCAGATTGGCAGCGTCAGCTGGCGCTGGATGAGATCGAAGGGAATACAGATGAATGGATCATTATCCCCTACCCGGGACAGGATGGAGACCCGATTGTAAACAGCGCTACCCTGTCTTATGCCATTACCCGTTCAGAGCCAGAGCGTGAGCAAGCAGCTTGGGTGTTCATTCGGTGGATGTTATCTGACGATGTGCAAATTGCAATCTCCGAAGAGACCTACTCAATACCGGTGACGCTGGCAATTGTGCCCGAACTGGCGGATATGATGGATCAGCACCCCGCCTGGCAGAGACTTGTGCAGTATTTACCCCTTTCCCGTCCTTTGCCTGCTGTCAGCAGCTGGAACATACTTGCCAGTTTGTTAAAAGATGTTGGCTGGCAAGTATCTCAATTCAATGTTGCCGCTGCGGATATCCCAACCATCCTGGAAAATCTTGATACGATTGCTAATGAGGTCATTCATGACAACTAAGAAGAATGAGATCGTGATCTACACGGATGGAGCCTGTGACCCCAACCCGGGGCGGGGTGGTTGGGGTGCCATTCTTGTACAGGATGGGAAAGAACGCATTCTGAAAGGCAAAGAAGCTGTTTCCACCAATAATCGTATGGAATTAACTGCAGCACTGCAAGCACTCAAAGTAGTGCCTTCCACAGTGCCCGTCACAATTTTCACTGATTCACAATATCTCAAGAAAGGTATTGAAGAATGGTTACCCAATTGGATCGCTCGTGGTTGGCGCCGCAAGGGTGGTGTGCTGGCTAATGTAGACCTGTGGCAGGATTTGGCAAAAGAGATTAACACTCATTCCATAACATGGAAATGGGTGAGAGGTCACAACGGTAATATCTATAATGAACGGGTTGATAAGATAGCGCGCAACGCGATCAAGGGGAAATAAAAAGGCGCTGCAGTTGTACAGCGCCCTGCTTGAGGCGACGACGGGATTCGAACCCGTGATGAGGGTTTTGCAGACCCTTGCCTTGCCAGCTTGGCCACGTCGCCATCGTGTGGAATTCAATTATAAAGTGTCGCAAGCCTCTTTGTCAACGAAACAAATAAAGTGCTGGCTTGCAGCAAGCAAATCCTAATAACCGATTGAATAAAAAAGCGCGGAGGGTTTTCTCTGCGCTTTAGAGCGGGCAACGGGAGTCGAACCCGTAAACCTCTTCCTTGGCAAGGAAGCGTTCTACCAATTGAACTATGCCCGCACAAGTGGCATGATTATATTAGGCTTTAAAAATCTTGTCAACATAATTTTTAATAATGCCTTGCTATTTGCATTATATTCCCATAAATTATTCTCACAGCACTCTTATAAGTATTGATATACTATGTTGCATCACAAATTGGGGATGGAAATAAAATCAATAATAAAGACTTGATTCTCAAGCCATAGGGAATCGAAAGAGTAAAAACTATGAAATACCTGAGATTTCTTTTTAGCATTGGCATAATGGCAGTCTTAATTTCAAACTGTCAAACACAATCCATTGCAGAAAATTCTATGGTTGAAAATTTAACATCCACTGATACACACCTTGCTGAAGGTGGAAATTCTCCAACAAATGAACCAACACTAGAACAAGTTTCGGTTGTTATCTCGCAAGAAAGTTGCAATTTATCAAATGGTCCATTACCTGCATTATCCAATCCCGAAATAGTTTCATCAATACGTCCGGTAGATAATTCACTGGGAGGCGGAGCAGTACAAAGCAAGGAATTTACTATTGAATTGCTTTTATATTGTGACCCTATTTTCAAACCTGACCATGATCCATCCTATTTCAGTGACATAAGTGGTTTGGCAATTTACTATAACTGGAAATATGATGCATCTTATGACAGTGGGCTAATTAATGGATATTTTGGAATTGATCCTGACATTCAATGGCATAGTGGGGAAGGACCATCAACAAAGCAGGGATACGTATCACAAGGACAAAGTACGGGTGTTGTTTTTCCTACGGACACTTCCTATGATTTTTCTACATCAACACCATTGCGCTTCGTTTATATAATACAAACTCAATCCGGACAATTATCCGGTGCAGTACTTCAATTTAATGTTCAGCAAGTCTCAGATGGTCTCCAACCGACAAATATTCTCGTGGAACCTTTGACAGATGCTGAATTAACTAACTATGAGAGTTATTTTGCAAACCGTTACTCCATAGAATAGTTCAGTAGAATAACAATATTGACTCAACTGCAAATACTCGGTTTTCAAAAAATGTGTGGACTTTCTTTCCACTTGGGTGGTGTTTTCGGTGTTTCCATGACCTTTGGACGGCAATTTGATGTAATTTTTGACAACTTTGTCCCACATTTGCGCAGAAAATTAGACAGATTGACCTTTTTGTAGTGAAGTCAATATTAAATAGTGAGAAATAGCAGAAGAAAGATATTTTTGTGCTGTGAGAATCAGTGAATGGATTATCTTTGGTTTAATATTAAAAGAACTATCGAATAGTTGAAATAAAATTGAATAGTCTATTGAAAAATAAAGAAGCAGAATTAATAAGCTTTATTGATAAGTTGAATAAATCGCTAGAACTGTATCAGCATAGCGGTAGCCAGTGTCGTAGGGACCATAGTGGTACAGCGCTTCCCTTTCATCACCATATTTTGAGATCAGATTTGCCAGATAGCGTGTGCCGTAATCAATGTTGAATTGCGGGTCGTATAGTTCCTGCATGCTGGGGCGGTTCTGGAAGCAAGGGTGGTCATTACACATGAAAGATTGTGCGATACCATCGCGCGGCATGATCTGCATCAACCCCACTGCACCGCTGGTGGAGTATGCTTGCGCGTTGCCGCCGCTTTCCTGCAGAATGAGCGCAGCGATCAGGTTTGGGTCCAATCCGTACTGGGTCGCATGTCGGCTGATGAGCTCCTCCCACTGCTGGATGGCTGGTGGGTAGCTGCTGGAGAGCGCTGTAATCTGCAACGGATTGAGTTGCTCTTCAACAGCAACACTGCTGGCAGCCAGGGTGACCCGTGGGGAGCTGGTCAACGTGATCAAACCCAATACCATGCCGCACAACACGATAACTGCGGGGAAGAAATATTTATGAGTATTCATAGAACAATGATAGAACAAATGTACTATATTGTCAAGCAGGTTGTGATATGGAATAAAGAAAAACGGAGCGTTCGCTCCGTTTTTCTTTATTCCTTGTTTACTCCATGCTGATGACCTGATTATCCCAGCGGTGCCAGCCGCCAAAATTAGTTTCGAGGATCTGGCGACCTTCTCCAGGGCAGGGTAGACCTTGCAACTCCAGGTCGGCGTCTACCATGATGCGCACCAACTCGTGGAATTTCACTTTAGGTTTCCAGTCGAAGGCTTTTTTGGCTTTGGAGGGGTCAGATAAAAGGTAATCCACTTCGGTCGGGCGGAAATACCGTTCGTCAATTCTAACGTAGTCTTCATAATTCATACCAGCATAGGTGAAAGCTTCATGCAGAAAATCACGAACGGTGTGCGATTCACCTGTACCGATCACGAAATCATCTGCTTTTTCCAGTTGCAGCATGGTCCACATGGCTTCTACATATTCGGGTGCGTAACCCCAGTCACGTTTTGCATCCAGATTCCCCAGATAGAGATGTCTTTGTTTGCCGGCTTTGATGGCTGCCAGCGCGCGCGTGATCTTGCGGGTTACAAAGGTTTCGCCACGCCGCGGGGATTCATGGTTGAACAAAATGCCATTGCATGCGAAGATGTCATACGCATCGCGGTAGTTGCGTGTGATCCAGTAAGCGTACACCTTAGCAGCGGCGTAAGGGCTTTGCGGTTCAAAGATTGTACCCTCATTCTGCGGTGGTTTGGCAGCGCCAAACATCTCACTGGATGAGGCTTGATAGAAGCGAGCCTCCACGCCCGCTTTGCGAACTGCTTCCAAAATGCGGG
>DMDF01000075.1:0-231 GCA_003446605.1 Anaerolineaceae bacterium | reverse complement strand
GGTGCCCAACCCGGTAACATCGCCGGTATATTCAGGCATGTCAAAGCTGACGCGCACGTGCGATTGTGCTGCCAGATGATAGATCTCATCCGGACGGAGGTTATAAACCATGTGCTGTAATGTTTCACCTACCGCGATATCCCCGTAGTGCAGATAAAGATGTACCTTATCGCCATTATGCGGATCATGGTAGATATGGTCAATGCGACGTGTATTAAAGGTGCTTGAGCG
>DMDF01000122.1 GCA_003446605.1 Anaerolineaceae bacterium | reverse complement strand
ATTGTAGCTCCCATCCTTGAGCAAAGTGGATTAAAAGCAGGAATTGATTTCTTACTGGCTTATTCTCCTGAACGAGTGCTACCCGGGAAGATACTTGAGGAGATCATCCAGAATACGCGTGTGATTGGTGGGATTGATGAGCGTTCTGCCGCTGCCGGGAAGGAGCTGTACAGTACCTTCGTAAAAGGAGATATCCTGCTGACCAATGCCACCACGGCTGAGATGGTCAAATTGATGGAAAACACCTATCGTGATATCAATATCGCGACTGCCAATGAGTTTGCCCACCTGGCTGACCGGTTTGGTGTGAACGCATGGGAAGCCATCCAGATCGCCAATCGACATCCTCGTGTGAATATCCTGAACCCCGGACCCGGCGTGGGTGGACACTGCATCAGTGTTGATCCCTGGTTCTTAGTGGAAGCTGCCCCTGATATTTCCCCCTTAGTACATACAGCCAGAGAGATCAACGATGCCCAACCACAATACGTGGTCAATACCATTGAAAGAAGGATAGGACCACTGCAAGGGAAAAAGATCACTGTGCTTGGATTATCTTATAAACCAAATATTGATGATCTAAGAGAGTCCCCTGCCATTAAGATCGTCCATCTGCTTGAACAAAGACAAGTTCAAGTCACTGTTTTTGAGCCATACAAACTTGATGGTTACCATGGTAGCGCTAAAAGCGCTGCAACCTTTGAAGAAGCTGTACTGGATAGCGAGATCATTCTACTGCTGGTTGCTCACAATGAGTTCACTGTTCTAAAACCTGAGGAAGTTGCCAGGCAAACCAGCGCTCGTATTGCATTCGATATGTGCGGGGGCTGGCAGAGCGCTGCATGGGAAAAAGCAGGCTTTCAATTCTATAAACTAGGGCTTCCCTGAATCGTTATAATAAATATTATGGAAAATATGCCTATAAAGATACTTGCGATATTTGGAACCCGTCCTGAAGCTGTGAAGATGGCTCCGGTGGTACAAGCGCTACAAAATAAACCCGGAATTGAAACAGTGGTTTGCGTAACAGCACAGCATCGTGAGATGCTCGATCAGGTATTAAGTTTGTTCCACATTCATCCTCAGATTGATCTTAACCTCATGCGACCCAACCAGTCCTTGGCTGAATTGACCGCCAATATCTTTCACAATCTAGACCCTGTTCTGGAACAGGTGGCACCTGATTGGGTTTTGGTGCAGGGTGATACCACCACCGTGATGGCAGCCGCGCTCAATTCCTTTTACAGGCGCATTCACATCGGGCATGTTGAAGCGGGATTGCGCACGCATGATAAATGGCAGCCATTCCCCGAAGAGATCAACCGTAAGATCGCCGGAGTGGTAGCCGATCTCCATTTTGCCCCGACCACTTTTAGTAAGGAGAACCTGCTTAGTGAAGGGGTACCGGAGAACATTATCAAGGTTACCGGGAATACGGTAATTGATGCCCTACGCCAGATCGCAAATGAGCCGATGCCTGCAGAGATCCATGCCCTGCTGGAAAAGAAGGGTATTTTAAGTAAACAAAAACGTCTTATTGTCATGACCGCTCACCGCAGGGAAAACTTCGGAAAACCGATCCAGGACATATGCCAGGCTGTCAAACGGATTGCTATGGAACATCCTGATACACTCGAGATCATCTATCCAGTCCATCTCAATCCCAATATTCAACAACCGGTTCACGCCATTCTGGATAGTGTTTCCAATGTGAACCTGCTGGAACCGATCGAATACCTGCCCCTCATCCACCTCATGAAAAATGCGACCCTGGTACTTACTGATTCCGGCGGCATCCAGGAGGAAGCCACCGGTTTGGGTGTGCCGACCCTGGTGCTGCGTGAGGTTACCGAACGCCCCGAAGGGGTGGAAGCAGGAGTTTTAAAGCTGGTAGGGACTGACCAGGAGAAAATCGTCTCAGAAACCAATTTATTGCTCAGCAACCAGAAATACTATAATTCCATGGCACATGCTGCCAATCCATTTGGCGATGGGCACGCAGCAGAACGCATCGTGAATGAGATTTTGAACTACCCGCTGGATCATTAAAATGGCTAGCGGCAGCATTTGTTTGTATCCCCAATTATCAGGCACTGGTGGACCCTCCTCCTTTCAACAGAAACTGATTACAAGCCTTGAACAAAAAGGGATTGAAGTCCATTTTGACCCTGGGCGCAGCGATGTAGCTGCCATTCTGGTCATTGGTGGCAGCCGGCATCTGACCGCATTACGACAAGCAAAAAAACGCGGGGTCAGGATCGTACAGCGCCTGGATGGGATGAACTGGCTGCATAAAAAAACAAGGACGAGCTGGGAACATTATCTTCGCTCTGAGTGGAACAATCACATCCTCACCACCATCCGCAACAATTATGCGGATGGCATCGTGTATCAAAGTGAATTCACGCGGAATTGGTGGAATCAGGTTTATCAATCCGCTCCTGTCCCCGATACCGTGATCCATAATGGAGTAGATCTGGAAAGGTTTAATCCAGATGGCGCGGGGAAACCCCCGGAGGATCTTATCCGCGTCATGGTAACCGAAGGTAGTTTGTACGGAGGTCACGAACGCGATTTGCTGAATGCCATCGGATTTGCTAAATCTCTGGCAGACTTGAGTAAACGCGAAGTGGAACTAGTGATCGCCAGCAAAGCTCCACAACAACTGCTCACATCCCTTCCCTCCTATGCGAATATGAAGATACGCTGGTTAGGTATCGTACCATTGGAAGATATTCCCGAATTGAATCGTAACGCTCATCTTTTCTTCCCGGCAGAGATCAACGCAGCCTGCCCCAACAGCGTGCTGGAAGCAATGGCATGCGGTTTACCGGTTGTTAGTTTTGCTACCGGTTCACTCCCTGAACTGGTTCAGGGAGACGCAGGTAAGGTTGAAGCATACGGTTCGGATTATTGGGAGTTGGAAGAACCTGATTTTACAGCAATAAGCCGAGCAGGTTTGGAAATCGTTGAAAAGCAAACTTTCTACCGTGCAGCCGCCCGAAAACACGCTGTGGCTTTTTTTAATATGCATGTTATGGCACAAAAATATCTGAATGTTCTAATTCCCTGAGCCTATTTACAGTTGAATGGCAGCATTCTTGATTTTCCCAGATCAATTTCCCAAGGATAGATGATATAGGCATCAGTAACCGCCGCATAGAAATCCGGTTTCTCACTCCCGAACAGATTACGGTGTGGATTAAAATGCAGCACACAGGTATAGGGGATGCCGTAGGCACCCTTCACGCGATTCTTGACCGTGCTGATCGTCCTCCCGGAACCCCATACATCATCCATAATTAGAATGCGTTTCTCACACAAAAGGGATGCGTTTGGGAATTGAATGAATTCAGGCAGTGCCAGGAATTTATTCGTCAGTTCCTTATTCTCTCCCAACTGGCTTCCTGACGGAAAGTCAATAGAAGCGGTCAGTATCTCTTCAATACCCAGCGCTTCTGCCACCAAGCCACCCGGAATGATCCCGCCACGTGTTATCAGGATCATGGCGTCAAAAATAACATCAAACTGAGGGACGAGATGATCGATCAATAAGTCAATGTCATTCCAGGTAAGTACTTCTTGGCGCATATATAATTCCAGAGATAGATACCTCATTATATCAATAATCACAGCACCATAAAATCGCAGCTTGGGGTATAGTTGTGTGAGATTTTTCCAAGATGTGGAGGAAAACTATTGTTTGATCTGAGTGAAAAGAACCTTACCCGTATCCTCAACCAGAGTGATCCGGCTCTAAAGAACACACCCATTGAGATTCTGCCCTTTTATGATGGATTGAGTTTGGCAAATATTCCCAGCAGCATTTGCAGCTGGTTTGACATTCCTGCCCCACGCAGCGAGGTCCTGGCAGTCCCCAATCCACCCATCAAACTTGAAAAGATCAAGAACATCATCTTACTATTAGTCGATGGACTGCCCTATCATAGAATGGTTGCCTGGCTCGAAAAATTGCAGCACAGAAGAGTATTCAAGTCCAACTGGGATTATTTTGGAGAGCATGGAGCCTTCACCGCCCTCACCAGCATCGCCCCCAGCACCACAGCCAATGCCGTCACCAGTCTATGGACGGGCAAATTTCCCGCTGAACATGGTGTGATCGGTTATGAATTGTATCTCAGAGAATACAATCGTATCTTGAACATGATCCTGCAAACAGAGGTGTACCCGAATGCAGATCCAAATACGGAACCTTTCGATTTATACCAGAAGAATTTTTTGCCGGTAGCCACACTCGGACCTCATTTTAACCAGCATGGGATCACTCCCTACGCACTGCAGCATGAAAGTATCAATGGTTCGGGGCTTTCGAGCATGCTGCTGGCAGATGTAACTAAGGTACCCTACACATCGCTTGAGGATATGTGGCGGAAAACAGGAGAAGTGCTCGATCACGATAGAACAAATCGCAAATATCTGTACCTGTACTGGAGTGAATTGGATACCCTTTCCCATCGTTCAGGTCCTGACAGCCGGCGCACCGGGAATGCATGGCACTGGTTCAACTATAATCTTGAAAAGTTCATTGATGGAAGGATTGCAGCAGGGAATAAAGATACCTTGCTCCTGGTCACATCCGATCACGGTCAGATCGCAACAGATATCCAGCCCAAATTTGAGGTGCGCCATGACCAGGCGTTCATGGATTGCCTGCAAGTCCCTCCCAGTGGAGAAAGCCGTTTTCCCTATTTGTTTGTAAAACCAAACAAAATTGAGGATTTTCAACAGGTTCTTGAGCAACGCTGGGGAGATCAGTTTCATCTGCTGCCATCGAGTGCATTACTTGATGCGGGTGTCTTTGGTGAAAAAAGCACCAGCCCGGTCATCCAAAGCCGGATGGGAAACTTCAGCGCTTTACCCAATGGGAATGCATACTGGTGGTGGGCAAACAAAGAAAATCACCTGCTCGGCAGGCATGGGGGCTTCTCAAAGCTCGAAATGCTCACTCCTTTTCTCTCTCTGGTTCTATAAAAAACAGAGATCCTGTTCGTGAGAAGCAGGATCTCTGTTTCAAATTCAGTGTTACTTATTTTTCTTCAACTGCTTGGGATTCTTTTCGCTTTTCAACCTTCGAAAAGCTGATGAAAAGAGCTCCTGTGCCATATAAGGTGGCAGCCAATGCAATTATCCAGCCAATATAAGGAATCGCGCGCAGAAGTACATAGAACAGTACACCAACCAACAGGTCAATCCAGCGATTCTGGGTCTGAGACTTGAATACATCCTTCATCAACCAGTAACCGAACACATATGCCGAGACCACTTTGCTAAGGGTTCCTATAACGAATAGGAAGATGGCAAAGATGAGCAGAATAGCCAGACCTAGCACACCGTACCAGGTGAAGAGCAATCCGCCCAGTGAGATAACCCCGACTAAAATTCCCAGCAGAACAAACGTGATGGGTACCAGGATCAAGCTTAAGCCACCCACCAGTATAGCCACAAATCCCCAGCCAAATGCTTTCCCGGGCAGCGCAAAACCTCTATCGCGGACAGTCGTGGCTTGTTTCTTCCATAGCCAAAATGCCAGAGCGCCGATGGCGAAATAGGTGATCAATTGTCGAAATGCACGCGTCACGCGGCTTTGCGGTGAATTTTGCTGATTCCACAGGTTGGTAACAAAATTTCTTCCCTGACCGGAATCACTCCCAGATTCTACGATCTGATTATAAATAACATCTCCAGCAACATATTTTTCCAATTGGGAATCAACATTCGAAACAGATTCATAGGTCAGATCTCCCCCCACCTGGGCACCATCAGAAAGGCGAATTCCCGCTGGAAGACTTTCAGGGAAATACTGCATATGGGGGGAATATACCGAGTAGTTGGTGAGATCATCACTATTTGTGCCGAGGGAAACTTTCGCATTCCGCCCCACACTACCGCTCATCTCAAGTGCATTCACGCCAACCGTAAGATCACGGGCAATTTCACCATTCATGATGATCTGGTTAGCACCACCAAACACATCCATCCCTATCTGCGCACCCTGCTCCATTTTGCCCTGATATCCTGCAAAATAGGCATTCCGTGCGATGATTGCATTCTTTTCCAGAGTTATGGTTGCTGCAGCACTCACAAAAGAACCAGAAACCGTGCCATTCATTTCCATATTGGCAGCAAACGCAAACAGATTGCCTTCAATGACAGCTCCATCACCAACAGTGATCGTTTCTGCAAAAAGGAGGGCATCGCCAGTTACAGTACCGGCAACTTCGATGGATTGGCAACCTGCAACCAGATTTCCATCAACCACACCATCCATCCGACAGTGCTCACCGGATAGAAACACATCATCTTGAATCGTCTCGCCCGAATTAACAATCCCATCATGGCTAAAATCAGCAGCGTGGACCGCACCCACCGGCACAAGCGCAAGCAGGCAAGCACCCACAGCAACAACAGCTATTGTTTTCGAGAAACCTTTCTTGAACATATTTATTCTCCTCATCAAATTATTTCACTTCATATACGGAGAATAAAAAAAAAGGTTTTCATACGAAAACCTTTCCCTTATTACTTGATTATTTGATGGATCGAATCTTCCAGAAAGAACTACCAAATACGATCACCAATAAAACCACCGCCGCGATCAAAATAGAAGATGTATCCGCCGGGTCACTGTAAAACTCAGATGGAATGGGAGTTAATTCAACCGGCGTGACAGTTGGTGTCAATGCCATTGTTTCCAGCATATCATCATTGGAAGTAAAGTATTTTTCTGAAAGCGATTGATTCCAGATGATGATAACAAGGATAAATATCAGTGCAATGGCAATGAATATATTTGCCAGATTCAACCAGCTTTTATGGGTATGGTCATTTTCATCGTTCATTTTGTCTGAAGCGCCTCAAGTTGTTGTTGAGCTGTGGCAGTTATTTCTTCGATTGTACCTGTCTGATTCAAAACAGCCAATGTTGCATCTCGGAAAATAGGTCCTATCTCCAGTATAAGGTCATTTTCCGGAAATGTATGTGCGGCGATCAAAATATTGCTGATCTGGTTTAAAGAACCATCATCGTTATATAGTGTTAGACTATCCGGCATTACAGGAAGATATCCAGCTGCCTGGCTGTATTCTGCCAGGAAGGTCGGATTGCAGAGAAACTCGATAAATAGCGCCTCAACTTCAGAGGTGTCTGTATTGGTGTTAACGATGGACCAGACCCAGCCCGTTGCCGAAACGTAAGGTTCGGGTCCCAATGACGGCAGCTGAAAGACTTTTAGATCTTCCATGTCACTTTGCAGCGCCATGGATGCCCAATTGATGACCCACTGCGTCTCGCCAGATAGGAAGGCATTCCACACATCCTCGCTGGTATTGAGTGAACTAAAACTTGGTGAAAAAGTTTTGTTTTTTAGATTTTGGTCAAACATGTCTAAAACGGTCAGCATATTCTCTTCTGCGATCATGGCATGTTCCTGTTCATCCACCAAAACGCCACCTGAAGATAAGTATTGGGATATGAACAAACGTGCTTGGGGGTAGTTGGCAGCAAAATAGAGCGGAGCATTCTGTGCTCGAATTTCATCCCATGTTATAAAATCGGAAGTTGTGATTTCTTCCGTTGTCATCCCCACTAAAGCATCCCCCACAAAGGGAAATCCATATGAAATGCCATCCCAACTGGAGATCTCAGACGCATAGGAATAAAATTTTTGAGGATCACTGGTGCGGATAAATTCTTCTATAGGAAGGATCAACTGCTGTTCAGCAGCTTCCTGCATATCCGACTGGGGCAGCAACACAATTTGCGGCAATGCAGCCGGAGCCGCTAATTTTGTATTTTTCAGGCTATCCAGTATTCCGCTTGTCCCGCTGGATGCTTTTACTCTCACGCTAACCACCACTCCAGGATTTTGTCGTTCAAAATCCTGGATGCGCTGCTGAAGGATCAAGGAAGCTTCAGAATTGGTCATCGTTGAGAACTCTTCCGGCAGCCAGACTAACAATTCGCTTTGTTCTACGGTAAAATTTTGCGCATCCTGTGCTGTTGGTTGAGGGGTTAAGACACTTTCCGTTGCGTCCTCTTCTGCAGTTGAAGAGGTAGGAGATTCGTCAACTGGCACTTGAGTGGTTTCTTGTACCGTACGGGTAGGAAAAACGCTATCGAGGATGGTCTCACCACTGCAACCTGCCAGCAAAGCGATTACCAAGAATAACGAAACGGCAAATATCCGAACCCACATTTGGTCAAAGTAGGTGCTTTTTTTATTCATACACTTAGATTCCTATTGTAACAGCATTAATTCGCGAAAGTAGAAGGTCCTAGAAAGTCCAAGGAACCCACATCCGCACAAAGCAAAGCATTATAACCTAAAATTATGCCTGAAAAAGAGCTCGATTTAATAGCAGCTATGCTTGATTGCGCTGGATATCATCTCGCACCTGTCGCACAGCCATATACAACTGTTCCGCCTTTAATTCCTTGATGGTCAGGCAAGGGGCATCTAGTTTGTTTGCCAATTCGTAAGCTAAGCCCTGATCATACGTTTCAGCTTCCATATTAATGACGACACTATGAATATCTTCATGTGCCAGTTTTTCAGCTACCTGGTAGGCTTCTTCAAGGGGTGCATAAGCACCCGTCGCCACATTTCCCGCTCCATCAGTCATCACAATCAGGATCGGCTTCACATCGGGATGCACCATCAATTCACGCTTAATCACATCATAAGCCAACATCAATCCAGCCGAAAGCGGAGTTTTGCCACCCACCGGGATGTTTTTTAAAGCACGCTGGGCTAATTGAATGGAATTTGTAGGAGGCAAGATCAATGTCGCGCGGTCTTTCTGGAAAACGATCAGCCCCACTTTATCACGTCGCTGATAGGCATCCGTGAGCAGTGAAACGATTGCCCCTTTGGTAGCGCTCATGCGTTCCGCAACCGCCATTGACCAGGAGGCATCTACCAGGAAAAGGATCAAATTTGCAGCACGGCGCACGCGCACCTTTTTCATGAAATCATCCTTGTGCACATGCAATGCCAGATCATCACCTTCATCCGTACGAGATTTCTGAAAGGGAGCTGCAGCGCGCAGAGTTGCATCAAAGGCAATGTCACTGAGATCACCATTGGCGGGTTTTGCCTGGATATAACGTCCCCGTCGCAGGGAAGTCTGGGTACGCGACCGTCTGCCCCCGTACCGGCGAACTAATTTATCTAGTGGCGTATCAAGCCTGCGGGGGGTGAATGATTCACCGATCCGGATACGCTGACCACCTTCCCACCAGTTTGCATTATATTGGTCGAAGACTTTTTGGGGAGGAACATTCGTCTCACTACCATCTGAGACTGGTTCTGCTATCTCCTCCCCATTCACACTTTTTTTTGGGGGGTCTCCTTTTTTTGGGAAGGAGGTCCAGCATCATCCTCATTTTCGCCCGGTTTTTTATACCCGACCAGTTTTTCAATCTTTTCATGCAGTTCATCCGCATCCATCTCGCTCATCTGCATCGGTCCGCCCTTCATACGATGCAACAAAGCCAGTTCCGCCACCAGCGCAATATCCATCTCATTGATCTTGATGCGCCCTTCAAACGCAGCTTGTGCGCGGGCAGCTTTCAAAATGACCAGGTCGGCACGATGACCTTCTACGTTCATAGAGGATGTAAGACCAGCAATTGCCAGCAGATCACGACTGGTGTAGGTAACCGCATCCACCAGATTGCGAGCATCGTCAATCTTTTTAGATAATTCTTCTTCTTTTTCCATCCAATCTTGGCGGAACTTTGCTGCATCCTGTTCAAACGCCAGATGCCGTTCCATGATTGCAACTCTCTCACGAGAGGTACGAATTCCATGGATTTCGACCGATAATCCAAAACGGTCCAGTAATTGGGGGCGCAGTTCACCTTCTTCAGGGTTCATGGTTCCAACAAGGATAAAACGCGCCGGGTGGTTGAAAGAAATACCTTCTCTTTCGACGAAATTCATACCCATTGCGGCAGAATCCAGCAGGATATCCACCACATGGTCATCCAGTAAATTCACTTCATCAATATACAGCAGACCACGGTTTGCAGAAGCCAGAATGCCTGGTTCGAAATGGCGCTCTCCCTTGCGGATGGCTTTTTCGATATCCAGCGTTCCGACCACGCGATCTTCAGTAGCTGATACCGGTAGATCAATAAAGGGAGTGCGAACGATGCGGGTGGGTAATTTTTCACCATTATCATACCGTTCACGGCATTCGGTGCACCAGGTATCCGGTTTGTTGGGATCGCAAGCAAAACGACAATCACCGACAATTTGTACCTGCGGAAGCAGGGCTGCTAAAGCCCGTGCGGCAGTCGATTTTGCCGTTCCGCGTTCCCCCCTGATCAACACCCCGCCTATGCGAGTGTCAACGGCATTTAGAATCAATGCCCGCTTCATGCGTTCCTGTCCAACGATAGCTGTGAAGGGATAGACTACTCTCATATATATACCTCGACCTGTAAGTTTACCATCTGAGCATACTTAGAACAATGAAACAAGCATCAGATATTCATTAGATTCAACATAAAAAACCCCGGGGGATGCCGGGGCAATAAATTTACCAATCCTCTTTTGGACACCACAACGTGACCGGATCAGGAGTCGATCCATCCCAACACAGGTCTGGCTGGGTCTTTTGGAATAAAATCTCTCCACTCCACAATACCGAACTATTCGCATCCGTTGCTTCTATAAGGTAGGTAACTCCCCATAAAGGGGGGTTCACCACATAATTATGAGAAAGATGAGCAAAACCCACATTCGGAATTGCATTGGAAGGGATTAAGTCAACTTCATAAAAACTCTGGTTGTTGTGAACCTGCTTTACCTGAACTTTTCCACCTGCTGCAATGGTAGAAGAAAATTCAAATACCAGGGTGCAGTATTCACCAGGAATATGCATGATATTAATACCATTTTCCACCATCCCTGGACGACCTGTTGCTGGCATGCCGTATCTGCCAAAATCTACGTCGCCGGGAGCAGCGGAACCCAAGGGCATACACCAACCTGTCAAGCCGTTCGACATTTCGCCATTACCGATATATGTTTCTGCAGCTGGGTTCACAAACGCTGATGGCGTAGCAGCACCAGGCTCGGATAAAGCAGAGCTAAGCGTTGCAGACGGGGTAACAAGTGGTGTAATGGTGGCAGCTGCATGGGTAGCAGTAACAACACGTTCTACGATCTCAGTTACAACCACAGTTTGGGGCACCAGAACAGTTTCTTCAACAATCTGTGGTTCCGGTGTGGTGCAGGCTGCCAGTACCAAGATCCCTGTAATGAATAAAAACATCCCAATTCTTTTCACACTTCGGAGCATGAAAACCTCCACAATATGGTTTACTCAGCTGGTACATTATACCGCGACTGAATCTCTCATTGATGGAAGCTTTCATGTTTGTGCTCTTCCATTTCCAGAGGATTTTTTCGAAATAAATGGACAACCTTCACCATTAATAAATGGGTCACCCCTCCCTGCGATCCATTACAGGGAAAATAGTATAAAGGACGTTCATAACTCCCATTTTAATCAATGAGGTATTGCCACACAACAATCAGATATTCCAGCAATCGTTGTAACGAATTCATCTCTTTGCCTGGTGGTTTTGGCGCCTATAAAATCAAGGTTGAAATCAACATCATAGTAATCACACATAGTAATCCACCCCATTGACATCTTCCATAAAAGCACCTATACTATGGTACAGTGGTACGACCAACATACCACACAACCGAGGTGTTAATGGATACGATCTCTAGACCCCCTTTATCAGAAATTGTGGCTGGAAAATTGGCTGGCATGATCCTCGATGGAATCTATAAAAGCGGGTATCAACTCCCATCTGAACGGGACCTGGTGAAACAATTTGGAGTTAGCCGCACCACATTGCGAGAAGCGCTTAAACTTCTGGAAGACAGTGGCATCATTGAAGTGAAGCATGGGGTTGGTTCTTTCATTGCTGAGCTTGATGAAGAAAACCTGCTCAAAGCACATGAAATCGCCGATCGCGCGGATGCACAAAAAGTGGATCTGGAATTTGCCCCCTTGGAAGAAATCCCCGATGGACCAAAACGTTTGCCGGTCAACCCTGAAAAACCGCTCATCATTCCTAACCTGCAAAAGGATCGACTGGGTACTTTTTCTTTCATTTCCTGGTGGGAACGGGAAAAGGTAGAAAATGCGCATGTGATGGTGGTGGGAGCAGGCGCTCTGGGTAATGAGGTCATCAAGAATTTGGTGCTGATGGGAATCGGATATATTTACATCGTTGATTTCGATACTATCGAAATGGCAAACCTCTCGCGTTCGGTCCTTTTTCGCGAAAGTGATACCGGAAGAAAAAAGGCGGAAGTCGCTGCCGCACGTGCCAAGGAAATCAATCCTAATATTCATGTACAGTACATGCACGGAGATGTGACCACTGAAGTCGGCTTGGGGGTTTTCCGCCGTATGGATGTCATCATCGGTTGCCTGGATAACCGCGAGGCACGTCTTGCGATCAACCGTTTTGCTTATTGGATCAACCGCCCCTGGGTAGATGGGGCTATTCAGGAATTTTTCGGTCTGGCACGTGTTTTCATTCCCGGTGAAGGCGCCTGCTTTGAATGCACCCTCACCGAACAAGCTCGCCGCGATCTTTCCATTCGTTATTCCTGCCCGCTGCTGGCGCGCGAAAATGTGCTGTTGGGGAAGGTTCCCACCACACCCACCATCGCATCCATCATTGGAGCGATCCAATCACAAGAAGCATTAAAGATCATCCATGATAAACCGGTTGAGGCAGGCAAAGTCATCCATTTCAATGGTATGACCAATGAGCTGCATAAAACCAGCTACACACCAGTGGAAGATTGTGAAAGCCATTGGACCTATGGCAAGATCACCGAACTCCCTCTGCGAACGGATACCACCACACTGGAGGATATGTTAAAAATCATCCGCCGCGATCTAGGTCCACAGGCTGTGCTCGAACTGGACCAGGAAATCATTTTGTCGCTGTACTGCCGCAACTGTCAATCTCGCGAAGATATTTTGCAACCCATCTCTCTGGTGGGTTTTGGAAGGGCACACTGCCCATCTTGCGGAATGCTGCGGGAGACCGAAATGACCCACCTCATCACCGGCGATGAACCTTTCTTGAACCGCACTCTTGCCAGCCTTGGCATTCCCAAACTGCATATCTTACGAGCCTACAATGCCGATCAATATGCATTTTATGAACTGACCGCCGACCTGGAAAGCGCTCTCCACTTCAACCATTTCCAGAAACCGATGATCAAGCTAGGTAAGGTACAACCCATCAAGATTGCTCCTGCCCAGGACGACAAACCCCTCATCAAACTGCACGAACAGAAGATCAAAATCAACCCCAAGAAGTAGCCACTATGTCAAAACTCAATTTTCTGCAAGCAGTGCTGCTATTTTTATTAGTCCTTGCCATCGGGGTGGGATCGGGATATTTAATTATCTACTACCTCATCCCATCCTCCCAGATCTCGGAGTTGTTGGTCCGCATCATGATCTTGCTGGTAGTTGGCATTATGGTCGGGCTAGTGATCCGATTTGCTCTTGCAGCACGGTTGGTATTTTTAAAAATTCTGTACGGCATTTTAGGAAGCTTGCTCAGTATTGCCATCCTCGATTACTTCTTTCCAGGCACGTACAGCTTGATTGATAAAGAAGTATTATTTCACAATCCAACTGTCAGTGAATATGCACAGATGGGAAGTCTGCTGGCTCTAACACTCTTCACCGGATTGGGGGGGAGGAAGAAAAAAGCTCCTACTGTAAAACCACCCCGAAAACCTCCCATCACTCTGGCAGATCGCTACCACGTGATGGTCGCCCCTATTACTAATACGTTCGATAAATGGCAGACCAGCCTTTCATCCATCCATCTGAATCCGATCAAGAAAAGCTCGCCTGTGGTGAAAAAGCGTTCCCCGCAGCCAAAATCTTCGCAGGCACGCATCACCACTGCCCAACCTATTGTGAAAGTGAAAGCCAAGAAAGAGACTGTCTCCGTCAAGAAAAAGCCGCCAGTAAGGAAGGTGCATAAGAAAGATGAAAATGTAAAACTGGTAGGTACCGAAGATCACCGCTGTCCATATTGTTTGGAAGAGGTGCATAAAAACGACCCGCGTGGGATCGTGATCTGCCCTGATTGCGGAACCTGGCATCACCGTGATTGCTGGGAGATTACCGGGTCATGCCAGATTGCACATAAGCATGAATTATAAAAAGTTTTTCAGGAGGAGTGTATGGCAGATATTTCCGTGACGCTAGTACTACCCAGTGGTGGAGCGCGCAAAGCTGATATGCCTGATGATGTGAAGATCGGGGATTTAATGGCAGAGTTGACATCTCTATTAGGGCTGCCCACAGTTGGACCGGATGGTCGCCCGATGGGCTACCGCATGGATAGCAAAGCGCTCGGTAGAGAATTAAGGGAATCAGAAACGCTGCATGAGGCAGGTATCCCGCAGGATGATCGCTTGATGATCACGACCGATATCACCGCCGGAGCCGTTTCTGTCAATTCCAGCCCACGGATGCGTAGATTAAGAAAAGATTTTGAACTTATCCAAGAGATCAATGCCCGCAGCAGCCTGATCGAGGTAAAAGCAGAAAAACAAAAAGGAAGTCTCCCACCCGAGAAATATATCGTCACTTTTAAATGCAAAGGGATCATTGGGATTGATTCAAAAGGAAACCCGAAGTTTGGAAATAAGCATGAAGTGGAAATCTATTTACACAATCAATACCCACAGCGCTGGCCAGGTATGAAGTGGTTGACCCCCATTTGGCATCCCAATATCAACCACGCCAATGGTAGTGTTTGTATTGATGCAGCCTGGTGGTCCGCTAGCCGATCGCTCGATCGGCTGGTAATCATGCTGGGCGAAATGGTGCAGTACAAAAATTACCATGACGATCCCAAAAAGCCTCCCTTCCCCTGGGATATGGAAGCAGCAAAATGGTGCCAAACCTATCGAAAAACGCACGCCAATGCCTTCCCGGTAGATGAACGCGAATTACTGCGCCCCGAACGCGTCAAAATCGAAAAAACCAAAGCAATTGTTAAACCAAAACCAAAAATCACATTGAAATAGATAAGGAGAAAACCATGTCTGACAAAAATATTACCCTTGTTTTACCTTCTGGTGGATCACGCAATGCAGAAGTACCCGATGATGTCGAGATCAAAGATCTGCTGCCCGAATTGACCACCACTTTGGAATTACCCACGGTTGGTCCGGATGGTCGCCCGGTAAGTTATCGTCTTGATAGTAAAGCACTGGGACGTGAATTGAAGGAAGATGAAACTCTCGAATCAGCAGGTGTTCCGGACAATGATCGCTTGATGATCACGGCTGATATCACCGCAGGTTGATCTTTCCCTAAATAGAGACCAGAGAATACAAGGATTTTCATTGGATAACAAAATTGTGCTTCATCTCACACAAGAAGATGATTCTGTTCCCCGCCATACCCGTATTCCCATGCATCAAGCACTGGAGTGGTCTCCACGCTACACCCTAGAAAAACCGCTCAAACCACTTGTGAAGGTTTTCATGACACAGAACGCTTACATCCGTACTGTCGCCCATGCAGGCAGCGATCTAGACAACGAGGTGGGTGGCTGGATGGCAGGCAAATATTGTTATGATCATGAAGCGCAGGAATATTTTTTGATCATCGATACGATTCTGGCTGCACCATATACCGATCAGGGCGCAGCGCACCTTACCTTCACCAGTGACTCACAGATTGCTCTATTCGATTTTCTAGAACATTACCACCCAGAAAAACAATTGGTGGGCTGGTATCATACACATCCCAGAATGGGCATTTTCTTCTCCTCGTGGGATGAGTGGCTGCACAAGAACTTCTTCCCGAAACCATGGCAAGTCGCCCTGGTGATCGAACCTCATTCTTCGGCGGGTGGTTTCTTCATCCGCCAGAAAAACGGAGTATTGGATACCCGCAACTATTTTGGTTTCCACGAATTGATCAATAAAAATAAACAAAGCAAGGTTTTCTGGAAAAACCTTGAACCGAAACGGGATGCAAACACCCGTGAAACGGAGGTACTGGTTGTATGAATAGAAATATGCGTTTCTATATATTAGGGATCGCTGGAGCGATCGGAGGATTGTTAGGATGGCAGACCAGCAATTTGCTAGGGCTCTCTTTTACGGAGAATCTGTATATCAGCGAAGCCATCATTGGCGCCCTCATCGGTGGATTGATCGGGTTCTGCATTGGTCTTGGGGAAGGCATCATGGCACAATCGTTCATGGTCGGTTTAAAAAAAGGAGCCATCACGCTGCTACTGGGTGCAGTAGGCGGTGCCATTGCACTCCCGTTGGCTGAGAGCTTTTTCCTTGCCATTGGTGGTGAAGCGTGGAGCAGACCTTTCGGATGGGCAATCTTTGGTTTGTTGATCGGTTTCGCCACATCCATCACCGGTGGCTCCCAGCTCTGGAAAGGGGGTTTGGGAGGCTTGGTGGGTGGCTTGATTGGGGGTGCCCTGTTGGAAGCTGCCAGGGCAATCCTATCCGACCCCGCCATCGGGAAAGCCGCCGGGCTGATTCTGCTGGGCTTTTCCACCGGGGTATTCACCGCCATGATCAGCTTCGCGCTCTCGCGAACCTGGTTGGAGGTCACCAGCGGCAAGATCAACGGCATGGAATTCATCCTGGATAAATTTTTAAAGCAGGATGGTCCTTCTGCCACCATTGGCAGCAGTCCACTCAAGGCAGATATCGCCATACCGGATGAAGGTATTGACCCACAGCACGCCATTCTGGAAGGTCATGATAGCTATTTCACCCTCAAGGATATCAGCATGAGTGGAACACAGCTGGATGGTAAAAAGATCGATGTTGCCAAAATAAAGAACAACCAGCGCATCCGTGTTGGAAAGACGGATCTGGTTTACCATGAAAAGAGGTAGAAATATGGGTAAGTTGAAAAAACATATTCTGTTAACCATCCTGTTCTTAAGCGGGTCCGTACTGGGTGGTTGTTCCCAACAAGCTGAAAAACCTGCCATGAACGCCAACGACATTACTTTACAGATTACCCAGGTGGATACCAGTGCCTTTCCGCTGGTAAAGGTTTACGTGAGCGCAAAGGACAAATCCGGCAATCCGATCCCTGTGCCGGTGACAGATATCGAACTTCTTGAAAATGGAAGCCCTGTCAACGATACAGCCATACAGGGTATGGATGAGGTTTCCTCTTTCACCAGTCTGCTGCTCATTGACAATTCTGGTAGTATGAATTTTTCTGAAAAGCTGACCTCCGCAAAAGATGCCGCATCTGCCTATATTGAGCAGATGCGCCCAGCCGATGCAGCCGGGATCATTACATTCAACACCAGGATAGAAACCGTTCAGGAAATCACCGATGACAAGGATGCGCTTGTGACCGGTCTGATGAATATCCAGGCGCGCGATGATACTGCCATGTGGGATGCATTGATGACCTCCATTGAAATGCTCAACCCGCTGGGTGGTCGCAAAGCCATCATCCTGCTGACCGATGGCATGGATAACCAAAGCACAACCGACCCAAATAACTTGTTGACCGCGATTGGTGAAAGTGGTCTATCCATTTCAACTATCGGATTTGGCACAAAACCTGAAGCGGATGCCACCCCGGATGAATACGAGGGCATTGATGAAGCCACCCTCAAAAACCTCGCGCAGGATGCCGGCGGTATTTATGGTTACGCTGAAAATCCAGAAACATTGCTGCACTTGTATGATTCCATCCGGAAATCGCTGCAAAGTGAGGTAGTCATCAGCTACCTCACTCCTCAAACCCTACGCGATGGTGTGAAACGTTCCCTTTCGGTTCACCTGAGTGGAGCCTGGCAAACCAGAGTTGCTGGATCATCCTCATCCTATAACCCCGGTGGTTTGATTCCAGAGGTACCGGAACGGGGAAACTGGAATATTTTCGGTGTCCTGCTGGGTATTCTGGTGATTGCCCTTGTTGTTCCTCTGCTGGTGAGCTGTTCAAAAGCCAAAAAGAAAAAGAAGAAGATCCGAATTGTGTTGAAAGACTGAGAATAAAAGAGGCTGTCTAAAAAAAGTTGTAGTGCACCCTTTCTGTTGGTTGTGTCCAACTTTTAGGGTGCAGTTCAAAAAAGTAGAACAGCCTCTTTTTTACATGGAATTCGCCGGATTTGAAAGACTGCTTACCCTGCTTTCACAGCAACCACCAGTGTGATGCCAGCGGCAAACCATTATTAATATTATTAAGCGTTCAATCTACCAACCCGCTACGCAATGCAATAACTGCTGCTTGAGTTCGATCTGTTACGTCCAATTTCTCCAGAACGGAACTGACATAATTTCGCACCGTTCCCTCCGAAAGGAACAGACTTTCAGCGATCTCAGCATTAGATTTTCCATGCGAAAGCAGTATCAAGACCTCATGTTCTCGTTCTGTCAGGTTCGATCCGATATTGGTGGGAGATTTTTGCGGTGTTCGAGCGATCTGTTCAAATAATTTACCGGCTACGTTTGAATCTACGGGGGTTCTGCCGGCGTTTACCTCTTCGATTGCTTGCAGTAATCGCTCGCGAGGGGCATCTTTAAGCATATACCCATCCGCGCCATAACGCACCGCATCCAGAACCCATTCATCTGCATCATAGGTAGTGAGGACGAGGATATGAACACCAGGCATCTTCTCTTTAATCTCTTTGGTTGCTTGAATCCCATTCATGATCGGCATCTTTAAATCCATTAAAACCACATCCACACCGTTGTGTTTTTCCAGAAATTCCAGTGCCTCCAGCCCGTTATTGGTCATCCCGACCACCTCAACTTCACGTGAGGTTCCCAAAATAGCTTTTAATCCTTCACATACCAGTTCCTGGTCATCACAGATCAGTATTCTAATCATTGATTAACTCCGTTTTTATTGTGATCGTGGTACCCTGTCCCGGCGCACTTTGTATATCATAATTACCACCCAATAATTCAATCCGTTCGCGCATTCCCTGCAATCCATAGTGTTTTGCATCATCCAGCTCATCAAGTGAAAACCCCAGTCCATCATCCTTATATCGCAGGTAAAAGATATCATCAACGACATTGACATCTAGATCTACATGTTTCGCATGTGCATGTTTAACCGTATTCTCGACCGCTTCCTGTATAGTTCGGTAGATGAAGTGACTGATTTCAGCTGGAAGTAAATTCAAGTTATCTGTTAAATTTTCGTCGTAATCGAAACCGCTTCGTTCAGCTCCACTGACCAATAGATTTCGCAGAGACTGGCTTAATCCAAAATTCTCCACTTCAGAGGTTCTGAGATCTTTCAATGCTCTGCGCGTCTCATTTAAACCGTTTCTGGTATTTTCAAGGCTTTTATCCAACACCTTCTTTGCTTCTACCGGATTCGTCTCGAATAAGACCTTGACCGCTTCCAGCTGGACTGCCACACTGCTCAATGTATGCGCCAGTGTATCGTGTAGTTCTCTTGCCAATCGATTTCTCTCGCGCGTTTGAGCTAATTGCTCTGTTGACAATGCATATTTTCGTAAGCGTATATTCGCTTTTTTCAATTCGATTTGTTGCAATTTTTGAACCTGACTCATTTGATTCACAAAAACCCCAATAACACCCAATACAAAACCGCGCAGTACGATTATGCCCAACAATATTTGGATGGTAAGAGGATCACCACTGACGCTGAACCAAGTGACCAAAATATCCGAGACCGTGATCAAGGCACAAAACATCAATACGGTTTTTCTGGAGAATTGCCATGCTAGAAAAAGAATAGGGAAGATCAAAAAGAAAATTTGATCAAATCCATAGTTAACTGTACCAGGTAATAAATACATCCGGCGAACAGAAAAAACGGGGGTGAAGAATCTGGAAAACATAGTGATGATAGTTATTATAAATATTGTAATAAAAAGATGCTTTTTATCAAAAGTGTTGTCGTTTTTCATAAAAGTCAACGCAACAAATATGATTAGAAGTATGATAATAGGAACAATCCCTATAATATTAAATTGATTCCCTGCAAATGTGGATACTCTTAAATTCCAAATAAAAGAAAGCACATTTGCCGAGAGCTGGAATAAAATATAGTATCGTAAAAGATTGATCTCTTGTTTGCTTATTCCATTACTATCCATCTTAAAATCCCGTTTGTGTGTATATATTAACACAGGATACTTAATACCTAGATATGATGGCTATCACCAAATGCTATTAGGATACTCATCTCATAAGGGCTTCAAAAGCATATACATTACTGACAGATAGCACTCCATTAACTCTTCACCCCCCCGATATAGTTAGAAAAAAATTAGGAGAAATACAATGAAAATCAAAGATTTTTTTTCATCATTAGTCATAAAGACAAATAATTTTGTTAAACAAAATCGAAAAAAAACCATCTTAATAGGAGTAGGAATATTAGCTATTATCCTATTAAGTGTCTTCGTTTTCGGTGGTAGTAACGATAATGAAACAACACAAACTGCTGTGGTTTCTCTCACTACCGGTGATTTTTCGAAAACAATTGATGTAGTTGGGAATGTTAAAGCTGTTCCTTCCGCCACCATTACCTGGGGAACAAGTGGAACAGTTGGGGAAATAAATTACCAAATCGGTGATTCTGTAACCAGCGGGGATGTGATCGCAAAACTTGCAGACAACTCTATATCAGCTTCTATTTTGGAAGCGCAGACCAGCTTACTCGAAGCACGTTACAATCTTGAATTAGTTAAAACATCCAACGCTGATTTTCAGAATGCTGCTCAAGCTCTAGAAGATGCCGAATATGATTATCGTAAAAAAGAAGACGATCGGGATTATTGGAATTTCAACGGAACAACCCAGAAAACACTGGATGAAGCCAGACAGCTATATCATGAACTGGACAACCAGGTGTGGGATCTTCAAAATCAATATGATGCACTATCAACTGATGATCCAAATGCAGAGACCGTAAATGGTGAATTGCAAGAAGCCATCTTCAATCGCGATAAAGCTCTCCGTAATTTAAACTACTTATTAGGACATGCTTACGACCATAGCGTAGAAACCGATTATATCGAGTACGAAATAGCCAAGGCAGACCTTCAGGAAGCTCGTATTAATTATCAGAGATACATGGATAATTCCGAAGAGATCGCAGCTGCACAAGCTAAAGTTCAGGCTCTTGAAAACACAGTAAACTCTGCATCCATCATCGCACCTTTTGATGGAGTGATCACCAATATCTTTATGAATAAGGGTGAAACTGTTACTAGTGGATCGGAAGCCATCCAGCTCGACAACCTCAACAATCTGGTCATCGAAATTTCTGTCTCGGAGGTGGATGTAAAAGATATTCATATCGGTCAGGATGTAGTGATCACGTTTGATGCAATCCCCAACAAAGAATATCAAGGTAAGGTTGCAAATATATCGCAATCAGGAAATGATTCTTCAGGAATAGTTGAATTTCGCGTATCAAACACAGTAACCAATCCCGATGACCAGATAAAGCCTGGTTTTACAGCGATTGCATCCATTCTTATCCAGAATACACAGAATGCAGTGTTAGTACCCAATTTGGCGATTCAGAGCATAAATGGAGAATCTGTTGTAATGGTTGTTGATGAAGAAGGCAAGGTCACTCCATTACCTGTTGAAATTGAATCCAGCAATGAGTCGTTTTCGATTCTTAAAGGAAGTCCCCTCAGCGAAGGTGATAAAGTCGCACTTGAAATCACACCTGAAACCTATTCTCTGATGGATATGAGAGGCACAATGATGAATTCTGGCAATTTGTTTGGTAACTAGAAGAATCCACTCCAGGAAGGAGAAAAAAATGACAGAGTATATTGTTGATGCTCAAGACTTAATGAAAACATATCAAATGAGTGAAGATGTCCAGGTTCATGCACTGCGTGGTTTGTCCTTCAATGTCAAATCCGGTGAGGTGGTTGCCATCATGGGTCCATCCGGGTCGGGAAAATCAACGCTGATGAACATTATCGGATGTCTCGATCGACCCAGCAGCGGAAGTTATATTTTGGATGGCGAGAACGTTTCTCAGCTGCCAGATGATAAGTTAGCTGATATCCGCAATAAAAAGATTGGGTTTGTTTTTCAAAACTACAATTTATTACAACGCACATCAGCTCTCGGAAATGTGATGCTGCCCCTGCGGTATAACCGCAGCAATGGGAACGTTCACCACGACCAGAAAGAAATGGCTACTGCCGTGTTAGAACAAGTTGGGCTACAGGACCGTGTCCATCATAAACCGTTTGAACTTTCTGGCGGGCAACAACAAAGGGTAGCCATCGCTCGAGCTTTGGTCAATGATCCCGCTATCATCCTGGCGGATGAGCCGACCGGAAATCTTGATTCGAAATCCGGCGATGAAATCATGGAGCTATTGCTGAACTTGAATAAAGAAAAAGGGGTTACGCTGATTCTTGTTACCCATGATCCAGATATTGCCAAACACGCCCAGCGAGTGATCCAAATTGTTGACGGGAAAGTGAAAAATGAACATTTTTAAATATATTAACGAAGCTTGGGAGAGTTTACTTTCCAACAAGATGCGCACCATCCTAACCATGCTGGGTATCATCATCGGCGTTGCTTCCGTGATTTCTATGTTGGCACTTGGGGAAGGTGCTTCTGATTCAATTACCAATTCTATCGAATCCATGGGAACCAATACCATCTATGTGTTCCGCGATAGTTCGGTAACGAATTCGAAAACATTGACGCTGTCAGACACA
>DMDF01000018.1 GCA_003446605.1 Anaerolineaceae bacterium | reverse complement strand
CTTGGCCTTCTTCCAATCCCCTGTGGTTACTTGTGTGGGAAGGAGTGTAACCTGGTCGCCAATACGCTTATTGATCGTGAACGCAACGCGATTGAGATATTGGGTAAATAGTGCCGAAGAAAATTGCTCTTTGAGTGACCGTACTGCATCACGTTCCCCATTGATGAGTGCCCTAGTTGCATCCTGATCGATCTGCAGGCGGATATGTGCATAGGATTGTAATTGTTGCTTGAATTCTCTGGCATCCATTGCGTTTGGATCCCCTGATTGAACACCATCTAAAAATGTTTCCAGATCATCCATGCGTTCATTGAACTGGTTTTCATAAGTAGCTGCGCTGTTGTCGATGAATGTAGCGATGTTTTCGAGAGCATACTTTTTTTCTGCGGTAATGACAGATACGGTGAATTGCTTGAGAAAAGCGATCCGTCTGTCATTATCTCGTTCTTTCATTCCCTCTTCGATCTGTTCGGTAAGCAGGTGATAGGAATAGGATGGAATATAGATATCTCTCTCAACGCTGATCATGGTGGGTTGGATCTCATCCAGGAAAGCACACAGTTTCCAAGGGGAGGGATTTTCTTCCAGGCTGGCAGGCACTCTTCTTCGCAGTTCGCTTTCAACCATTCCCCAGATATCTTCAGAGAGATCCTCTTTGGTGATCGCTTTTTCTCGCTCGCCATAGATGCGGGTGCGCTGGTCGTTGAGAACATCATCATATTCAAGCAAATGTTTTCGAACATCGAAATTGTAGCCTTCGACCCGTTCCTGGGATTGTTCTACCAACCGTCCAATCATACGGTTTTCGATTGGTAGGGATTTATCGAGTTTGAAAAAATTCATCAGGTTTTCAACCCGATCACCACCAAATAATCGCATCAGATCATCTTCAAGAGAAAGGAAAAAACGCGAAGACCCTGGGTCGCCCTGACGGGCAGCACGTCCACGCAGCTGGTTGTCAATACGCCGCGCTTCGTGTCGTTCTGATCCGATTACATGCAGCCCTCCAATCTCGCGTACTTTACGCAGATTCACCAGATAATCAAGAAAAATTTGTACACTTTGCTCTTGATCCCGGTATTGTTCAGGTGATAACTGGCGCAATGTCTCTTCCATATCTTTGTAGCTCATATTGTAGGGATCAATCTGGTTTAAATTTAGCGCTTGCACAACATCACTCAGGATGTGTTCTTCCAATTCGCCACCCAGTTTGATATCCACACCACGCCCTGCCATATTGGTCGCAATGGTCACCGCTCCATACGCACCTGCCCCAGCGATTATCTGGGATTCCTCATCATGTTTTAAGGCATTCAGAACTTTATGCTGGATGCCAGCGTTGAGAATTTGCTGCAGTCTGGGCTTATCGTTCTCCGACAAACTCAGGATATGAATCAATAAATCGATATTCTCTGGATTTTCTGGGATGATAGATCCCAGGTTTCCTTTTTGTGCGAAGTCTCTGAGCAGAGCTGGAGAAAGTGTTTCAAGTGGATTATTCAAATCCTCCAATTCAGGGATCGCTCGTTCCTCATCCGCTATTTCAAATTTTTCACGCCAACGCGCTTTCAGAAGCAGGGTTTGCAGGAGCAAACGCAGAGGGTCTCTTTTCAGGCGAGAAGACAATTCTTCTGAATGAACGATGGATGTTGTGCCTACTAGCTGCGGTCGCCCGATGGCATTGTAGCGCACAATTTCGATACAAATCGCGCGTAGTTTTGCTTCCCGTGTTTGGTAAACGATATCAGGATAGTCTTTCCGTTTCCAGAAGATCTCTTTTTGCTCAGGATCATCTTTGTGAGCATAAGCTATATAAAGGTACCCTTCACCATCCTTTTTTTCAAAGGTGTTCAAATCCGAATCGCTTAAACTGGCTGCATAATCCAGGTTGGTCGGGATCGGCGTTACTTCCAGCTTATAGATGGTGAAAAACTCCTCGGCTTCAGTAAGCGCTGTACCAGTCATGCCCGCTAATTTCTCATACATTCGGAAATAATTCTGCAGGGTGATGGTAGCTTGCGTGATGTTTTCCGCATTGACGCGTACGCCTTCTTTGGCTTCCACCGCTTGATGCAGCCCTTCTGACCAGCGCCTGCCGGGCATCAATCGTCCGGTGAATTCATCCACGATGATGATCTCGTTGTTCTGGACGATATAGTCTTTATTCCTGGAGAAAAGCAATTTGGCTTTCAATGCCTGTTCGAGGTACCCTAACAGACGTGCCTGTTCAGGGGTAATATCTTCCGGGCGATCGGGATCGCGCAGCGAAGTATTGAGTAATTCTTCAACGTGAACCTCGCCAATTTCGGTAAGGGCGACACTGCGATCTTTCTCGCTGAAATCATAATCATCTTCATTTAATTGATTGACGACTTTTGCCATCTGTTCATACCAGGCGATATCCTCAGAGGCTGTCCCTGAAATGATCAAGGGCGTTCGCGCCTCATCGATCAGGATATTATCAATCTCATCTACGATTGCAAAGAAATGCCCACGTTGCACACGATCTTCTAACCGGCTGACCAGATTATCACGCAGATAATCAAAGCCAAATTCATTATTTGTTCCATAGGTGATATCTGCCAGGTAGGCTTCTCGCCTAGGAACCATTTCAAGCTGGTCATCCTCTTCTTTGGTGGACCGATTATCAAGAGCTACCCGGAAAGCCATGCGCCCATTTTCGGTTCTATTCGCCATTTGTAGAACACCTACGCTGAGACCCAGAGTATTGAAAATGGGTGCCATCCAACGAGCGTCACGTCTGGCAAGATAATCATTCACGGTTACAAGATGTACGCCTTTTCCATACAGTGCATTCAAATAAAGGGGTAATGTAGCGACCAGCGTTTTCCCCTCACCGGTGCGCATTTCAGCGATCTTTCCTTCATGCATAACGATCCCACCGATCATCTGCACATCGTAATGGCGAAGACCGAGGGTACGTTTACTGGCTTCACGTACTGCAGCAAAGGCATCCGGAAGGATATCTAGTAATTCTTTTCCTTCCTTTATATGTTCTTTGAACAAAATGGTTTTATGAGACAATTCCTCATCGCTTAATGCTTCGTATATCTTCTCAAGGTCGTTGATTTGCTCGAGGTAGGGTGCATAATTTTTAAAATCTCTCAGCGAAGAAGATCTGGAGGTCGATTTAAATTTCTTTTTAGCCATTGGATTCCTTTGCGTGTGCGATTATAGCATAGGGTGGCTTGAAAAAAGAACAATGGGTTGCAAGAACAGCCCTATTTTTATTTTCACCTGTTAGATATGGATGGCATGCCCAAGGGCGTCTTCAGCGGCTTCCATGAGCACCTCGCTCAATGTGGGATGTGCGTGAACGTTATGGGCTACTTCCTCGATGGTGAGTTCAGCATTGTGTGCCAGTGTTAGTTCAGGCAGCAACTCGGATACTTCTGGACCGATCATGTGAGCGCCAAGGATCTCACCGTATTTGGCATCTACGACCACCTTCACAAAACCATTACTTTCACCTAAGCCCAGTGATTTTCCGTTAGCCTGGAATGGAAATCTGCCAACTTTGATCTCTTTGCCTGCTTCTTTAGCCTGTTTTTCGGTAAATCCGAAGGATGCGACTTGTGGATAGCAATATGTGGCACTGGGTATCATGTTGAAGTCAATTGGATTTCGCTGGATGCCCTTGATGGTTTCCACGCAATGGATTCCCATGGTAGAAGCGGCGTGCGCTAACAGCAGCTTTCCATTTACGTCTCCTACTGCCCATATACCCGGGGTGTTGGTTGCCATATTCTGGTCAACCTGGATGAAGCCCCGTTTATCCAATTCAACATCGGCGTTTTCGAGGCCCAGATTTTCAGTATTGGCTTTAAACCCAATCGCCACCAGGGCTTGTTCTGCTTCGAGTTCCTTTATCTCGCCATTGACTGAAACGGTGACCTTAACACCACTGCCGGTGGGCTCGATGGCTTCCACCTTGTGCCCGGTGAAGATCTGGATGCCGCGTTTTAGAAATGCCTTTTGCAGTTCGGCGCTTAATTCTTCATCTTCAAGTGGGAGAATATTTGGTAGCATTTCTACAATGCTGATCTTGGTTCCAAACGAACTCCAGATGGTGGCAAATTCTGCACCGATTGCACCTGCCCCGATGATGATTGCGGAAGCCGGCAATTTTTCCTGCAAGATGGCATCCTCATATGTTAAAACCTTTTTACCGTCATGGTTCCAACTTGGTGGTATAAAAGGATATGCACCTGTGGCGATAATGATATTTTTGGTTTTCAGTTCCTCTTTTTCCCCATTGTTTAAATCTACGTGGATGGTGTTTTTTGTTTTGAGAAAAGCAAAGCCTTCGTACACATCAATTTTGTTTTTCTTCATCAGAAAACCTACTCCGCGTGTTAATCTATCGGATACACGCCGGCTTCGTTTTACTGCTGTGGCGTAATCGATGGTAATGTTGTCACCTGTGATTCCGTAATCTTTGGCTTCTTCTCGGAGTGTTCTGGCTACTTCTGCATTTTTAAGTAGTGCTTTCGAGGGAATGCAACCCACGTTTAAACACACGCCCCCCAGCCACCTTTTTTCGATAATGGCAGTTGTAAACCCCAGTTGTGCTGCGCGAATGGCGGCAACATACCCCCCAGGACCAGCGCCAATTACGATCACATCGTATTCTTTCATGTTTTCTTCTCCATAATATATATCTGACAATTAAGTAGTTATTTAAGGGATTATACTTGTTTTCGTTGTTGCGCATATCGGAATTTTATAAGACTCCCTTATTGACGAAATAAGAGAGAGGGTATAAGATACCGAGTCGTTTAAAGTGAGGTTTATAATCACTGATATGAAAAAAAAGACTGTTGTTGAAGAAAAAAACCAGGAAGATCCACAGGCTCTGCTCGAAAAGATCATGAAGGCAGAAGTGAATACAGCGGAACGTATTGCAGATGTTCGTAAGGACGCAGAAAAGCAGATTAATGCAGTACAGGAAGAAGCTGAAAAGACGAAAAAGGAAGCCTACGCCAGTGGAAGACGAGCCAGAACACGTCTGGTGGAGAACGGTCTGGAACAGGCAAGGGCAGAAGCCGCCGAAAAGGTTCAACAATCAAATCATGAAACTGAACGCATTCTTGACAGTGGTAAACAGTATATTGCTGATGCTGTGACCATTAGCCTTTCATTTATATTGGGAAATGGAAACCAGGAGAATTCCCATGATAAGTAAAATGGCACGGATTGAAATTATCGGGTTGAAAGAAAATTTGCAGGATACGGTTCGTGAATTGCACGAGCTGGGAACAATGCAGATCGATGATATCCGTACGCTAACAAATGTCTATATGCAGCCTATCAATCTTCCTTATGAAATGGTCCAGGTTAGAGAAAAGGTTGAACTGGTCAATGCGAAAATCAATGGGTTGGAAGATCTATTCAAGAAATATTTTGTCACTCCACCTACGGATATCGCAGATACGTCATCCTTTACGTTGATTGATTCTAAAGTTGAGCAGGTTACCACAACTGTACAGCAACTAACCCAACAAAAGACAAATTTACAGGATGAATTGATTTCCCTTTCAAAATACCGTGAAATACTGAAGGTGATGGTTCCCCTTCTTCCTGATTCCGCTCGCAAATCTGGAAATGCAACCATCGGAGCTCTACTGCACACTACCCAGACTCGTTCCATGAATATGCTTATCAATCAACTGCGCGCCATGACGCAGGGGAAATTTGAAATGGTAACCGTCAAGATCGGGGAATCAACCAATGCGCTGATCGGAGTTTTACCACGCGATCTGGTAGTTTCTGTCGAGAATTATCTGGAACGCGAAAAGATAACACAGCTTGTTTTACCCGATGAATATACCATGCTCTCTTCTTCTGAAGCGCAAGACAAAATCGAAAAAAAGATTGAGAATGACCATAAAGAGCTCGATGCAATAGATGACCGGTTCCGGGAACTAGCCAGTATTTGGGGTCCTTATCTGCATTCTTGGCAGATTAACTGCTTGAATATCATGGATGAGTTCGAAATCTATTCTCGAATTGGAGAGACAGAACACACCTTTACGATTTATGGTTGGATTAAGAGTGATGAATTCGACTCGTTGAGTCAATTGCTTCATGAAAAGGTAAGCGTGGATATTATGGTTAACTTCCTTGAGATTCCCACCGAGTTAAGAGAAAAGGTGCCGGTGGTGCTGGAAAATCCTAAGATCATCAAGCCTTTCGAAAACCTCACAAAAATGCGTGCCATACCCGCATATTTCGATATTGATCCGAGCAAGTTAATCGCTATTTTTATGCCGATTTTCTTCGGGATGATGCTTGGTGATATTGGATATGGGGCTATTTTACTGGTACTGACATTTTTCCTTTCGAAAAAAGTAACCAAAGGTATCTTTGCTGATTTGATTAAAACAGTCTTTTATGGCTCAATATGGGCAATTATTTTTGGATTTTTGTTTGGTGAGTTTCTCGGTACTTTAGGAGGAGCAATTGGGTTAAAACCTATTCTATTGGATCGTTCTGACCCAGATAGCACCATGACACTACTCTATATGACGATTGGGGTGGGTGTATTTCACATTGTACTTGGCTTGCTGATAGGACTTGGGAATGCCATCAAGCACCATGATAAAACCCACATTCTTGAAAGAGGTGGAATGCTGCTCGGTTTAGCTGGTTTACTGTTACTGGTAGGCAAACTGCTCCATATCGTACCGGATGGATTCACCACCCCGAGTTATATCCTGCTGGTAGGCGGGATTGGTTTACTGGGCGCTTCATACGGAAAGACCGGTGTCATTCTTGGTCCAATTGAATTTGTGGGGTTATTAGGCAATATTCTCTCCTATCTTCGTATTGCTGCATTGGGTCTGGCATCCGTTTTCTTGGCGAGAGTAGCAAATGAGATGGTAGGGATGATTGGGAATGTTGTGGTTGGTATTCTGGTTGCTGTATTGATCCATTCTCTCAACCTGGTGATGGGTGCTTTCAGCCCAACGATTCAGAGTTTACGTTTACAGTATGTGGAATTCTTCAGACGTTTCTATGAGGGTGGTTCAAATGCATTTATGCCATTCAAGAAACGGGCATTAGTACAGGAATAGTTAAGAAAGGAGAATAAAATGGAACAAGGAATTATCGCATTGGCTGCTGCATTGGCAATTGGTTTGTCTGCTATTGCGACAGGTATAGCGCAAAGGGGCATTGGTTCTGCTGGGGTTGGTGCCATTGCAGAAAAACCGGAATTACTGGGCTCGGTCATTATTTTGGTTGCAATCCCTGAAACGCTTGTTATCCTGGGTTTCGCAGTTGCTGCCATTATTTTAATGGGTTGATCGGAGAAGGGTATTCATGGAATTTGAAATTATCCTGGATGGAATTGATAAAATCGCTGATACGCAAATTGTTGAGATAAAACAACAAACGGACCAGCGCATCAAGGATATTAAAACAAGTTATAAAAAAGAAGCAGATGAAATCCGGGCGAATCTTGAGCAAGAAGGTCGCATCCGTTTAAATCGCGAGGCAGCGCTTATTAAGCAGCAAGCGGGCATGCAGTATTTACAGACCATCTCTGCTGCACGCCAAAAATTGATCCAAGCTACTCTTGACGAAGTCAAGGGAAAATTGGAAACGGTACGCGATTCCAAAAGCAGTTATAAAAAACTTCTCTATTCTTTGATAAAAGAAGCCTTGGCTGATCTTCAACCATCCTTAGGAAATGAGAAGACAATCGTTCTTTCCTTCAGTCCTAAAGATAAAGGGCTGGTGAATGAGTATAAAGTCGATCCTTCCTATAATATACAATTCAACTTTGATCTGGATTGCTGGGGCGGCTGCAATGCATCCAGCTCTGATGGAAAAGTGTGTGTTTATAACACGTTGAACGATCGTTATAAACGTGCAATCCCGATCTTGCAGCAACAATTATCCTTATACTTTAATGAAAAGACGGCACAAGAGACATAATGTCAACTTTTGATTATGGGAATACACGGCTGCGCGCACGACTCTCCCGATTACTGACGAAAGAAATGTTGGAAGAAATGACCCGTACGGATAATATAGACGGGTTTCTTTCATCATTAATCAAAAGTCCTTATAAAATATCTATTGAAAAAGCATTGACCGTATCTAGTGGAATTCAGTCAGTTGAAACATTCCTCGAAACAGAAACGGAAAATCTCTTTCGGGACTTTGGGAGTTTTTATGAGGACTCAGCGTGGGAACAGGTCAGGCTGCTGTTTGCGTTCCATGATTTCTTGAATATCCATACTATCGTGCGTGGTGTTCTGGGTAATGTACCCAAAAGGGAAATTCAAGATCTATTAACCCGATCGGGGAAAATCCCATTCCGTATTCTTCGGGATCTATCCATGAGCCCTGGATTTAGTGCGTTGATCTCAAAAATGGTCGCATTTCATATTCCCTATACGGATGTTTTGCTGAAGAATCAAACTATTCTTCCTTCTCTCCAAGGAGCACAAATCGAATTGCTGCTCGAGAAGGTCTTTTACGATGAGGTTTTTAAGGAAAATAGTTTGTATCTTAACCAAAGCAGCTTTCTGAAAGAATATTTTTCTATGCATGTTGACCAGGATAACATCGTGTGCGCGCTGCGTATTATTAAGAATCCTGAAATGATTTCGTCTAAAAACATCGATATTAAAGAATGTTTTATTGAGTATGGAACAATCAGCAAGTCAATGTTCATTTCTGTTACGGCGGAGAAGGACATAGGAAAAGCTGTTAATCGATTCTCGGGAACTCCCTACTACAATTGTTTGCAGGAGGGATTACAGGAATATCAACAGACCGGTCTCTTAACCGAATTTGAGGAGCGACTTCGTAAAATGCTGTTGAAGCGGGCGTCACAATACCCCTTTGAAGATCCGATTGGGGTAGGTGTTCCTATTGGGTATTTTGTTCGCAAAACCAATGAGATGCAGAATATCTGGTGGATCGCAAAAGGTATTCAGTTGGGATTCGACTCAGTGGATATCATTGAACATCTGGAAGTGCTGGTATGAATAAATTGGTGGTGATTACAACATTCAGTATGGCGAACGGATACCGCCTGGCGGGGATTGATGCACACGGTGTAGCTGATGAGAAAGCTGCAGAAGCCCTAATGCGTGATTACATTGATGGCTGCGAACCAGTATTGTTGGCAATTGATGATGAATTATTTTCAAAAGTCGATCACAAATTAATTAAATCCTTGTACGATTGCAAACATATTGCTCTGGTCACTATTCCCAGTAAATCTCAGAAACCCAGTACAAGAGTCAATCAAGAACATCTCTATAACATGATTCGTCATGCAACCGGGACGCAAATTCATTTTAAAGGTGAAAGTGATGGAAGCAGTAAGTAAAGAATGTGGAATTATCAATCGGATCTCGGGTCCGGTTGTGGGTGTGAGCGGACTTGAAGAGGTTCGTCTTCATGATATGGTATGGGTTGGTGATGCGAAACTGGTGGGAGAAGTAATTCGAATGTCCGGCACACAGGCAACCATTCAGGTTTATGAAGAAACATCCGGGTTGAAAATCGGAGAGCCTATTTGGGGAACGGGACATCCATTGATTGCTCACCTGGGTCCTGGTTTAATGGGGCAGATTTTTGATGGACTTCAGCGCCCATTGAATAAATTAGCAGAGGTGGAAGGAAATTTCTTGCAGAGAGGTGTTTCAGAAAACTCGCTATCGCAAGATAAAAAGTGGCAGTTTACTCCCCTTGTAAAAGAAGGCGATCATGTACAGGCGGGGAATATTTTGGGCGAAGTACCTGAAACCCAAAGTATTATGCACCGTATTCTGGTTCCACCAAATTTGACTGGTCGCATTGTAGAGGTGAAGGCTGGTGATTTAACGATTGCAGAACCGATTGTGATTATTGAAGATGATCAAAGAAAGATCAATACCATCAACATGGAACAGATCTGGCCAGTGCGCACTCCACGTCCTTACAAACGTCGTTTGGACCTAGCGGAACCCCTGGTCACCGGCAAACGTGTAATTGATATGTTCTTCCCGATCCCTAAAGGAGGTTCGGCGATTATTCCTGGAGGATTTGGAACTGGTAAAACCGTTATTCAACAATCACTAGCACGCTGGTCTGATGTGGATGTGGTAGTTTACGTCGGATGTGGTGAGCGCGGGAACGAAATGGCGGAAGTCCTTATGGAACTTCCTGAACTGGAAGACCGTGTAAAAGGGATACCGTTGATTAACCGCACAGTCCTGATCGCAAATACATCCAATATGCCTGTGGCAGCCCGCGAAGCTAGTATCTACCTAGGTATCACCATTGCAGAGTATTATCGCGATATGGGATATGATGTGCTAATGCTGGCAGATTCCACTTCGCGTTGGGGTGAAGCGCTTCGTGAAGTGTCAGGGCGCCTTGAAGAGATTCCAGGTGAAGAGGGCTACCCGGCATACCTGTCATCCCGTCTGGCGGAATTCTATGAACGAGCCGGACATGTTGACTGCCTGGGAAACGGAGAAGATAAACCTTATGCTGGTCATCGTGAAGGTTCTGTTTCACTGGTGGGTGCTGTTTCACCTCCTGGGGGTGACTTCTCTGATCCCATTACGCAAAGTTCCATGAGAATTACTGGTGTGTTCTGGGCGCTGGATTATGAGTTGTCGCGCAAACGTCATTTCCCGGCGATTAATTGGATCAAGAGCTTTTCTTTGGTTGATCTTTCTCGTTGGTTTGGCGATAACATCGAAGAGGATTTTCCAAAATTGGTGCAGGAAGCCAAATCCATTTTAGGACGGGAAAACGAATTACTACAGGTGGTACAGCTTATCGGGCAGGAAGCTCTTTCTGATATGGAACGCGAGATTCTAAATATCTCGAAATTACTGCGTGAAGATTTCTTACAGCAATCATCCATTCAAGATATAGATGCATTCAGCAGCTTGGAGAAATCGTACTGGATGCTCAAAGTGATTCTTGAATATCACAAAAAAACACAGGAGGCACTGGCAGCAGGTATCGAACTCAATGCGATCACCAATTTACCTGTGCTACAGCGCATTGCACGTATGAAAGAGATTGATGTTGAAAAAGCAGTTCCAGAATTAAAGCGTTTGATCGGTAAGATTGATGATGACCTGACCAGTTTGATCTCTAACTGGGAGACTGAAAATGCCTGAAAAATTACTTAATACAAAACTTGCCACAAAGGAATATCGAACCTTGTCACAAATCAAAGGTCCATTGGTCTTTGTTGAGCGTGTAGCCGATGTGGCTTATGATGAAATGGTACAAATCATTGACCCTGATGGGAATCCGCGTGTGGGGCGTGTATTGGAAATTGATGGAGATATGGCTATCATCCAGATGTTCCTCGGTACAGAAGGGTTGGATATCTCTCGTACGGGGGTGCGTTTTTCTGGGGATGTTGTAAGGTTAAAAGTTTCTCCATCTATGCTTGGACGAATTCTTAATGGCATGGGTGAGCCAATTGACGGCGGACCAGATATTGTCCCTGAGAAGCTGGAAGATATCAATGGATCTCCGATCAATCCGGCTGTGCGTAATGAACCGAAAGAGTTTATTCAAACAGGGGTATCCACGATTGATGGGCTTAATTCTCTGGCACGTGGTCAAAAACTGCCTATTTTTTCAGGGTCTGGGTTACCGGGAAATGAGCTGGCAGCACAAATTGCCTCTCAAGCCAGAGTGCTATCCGATGAAAAAAAGGGCGACGAACCATTTGCGGTAGTTTTTGCTGCTATTGGCATTACCCATCGCGAATCCTCGTTTTTCATCGAGCATTTTCGTTCGAGTGGAGCACTGGATCGTACGGTTGTCTTTCTTAACCATGCCGATGATCCCACCATTGAGCGCATCATGACACCGCGTGCGGCGCTAACTACCGCTGAATATCTTGCCTATACCCATGATTTACATGTGCTTGTTATTCTCACTGATATGACGAATTACTGTGAAGCGCTGCGTGAGTTATCAGTGGCACGGGAAGAACTGCCTGGCAGGCGGGGTTACCCGGGTTATATGTATTCTGACCTTGCCAGCCTGTATGAACGGGCAGGGCGTATCAAGGGCAAGAAGGGGTCAGTAACGCAACTGATCCTGCTTTCCATGCCGGATGATGACATCACACATCCGATCCCTGACCTGACCGGATACATCACAGAAGGGCAGATTGTATTGGGTAGAGGGCTGCATCAGAAAGGTGTTTTCCCGCCGGTTGATGTGCTTCCATCCCTATCTCGTTTGATGAAGGAAGCCATTGGTAAGGGGCATACCCGTGAAGATCATCAATCTGTTGCAGATCAGATCTATTCATTCTATGCTGAAGGACGCGAGCTCGAAAAGCTGGTTGCGATCATTGGAGAAGCATCGCTGACCGAGCAGGATCAGCGCATCCTCAATTTTTCAAAGCGTTTTGAACAGGAATTCATCAACCAGGGAACGGAAAATCGCAGCATCGAACAGACGTTGGCGTTGGCATGGGAGCTGTTATCCATGTTTCCGAAAGAATATCTCAAACGTATTCCTGAAGATATGATCGAAAAGTACTATAAAGGATAGTGCTGATGATTGATGTATCGAACATTACGATTACACGCAGCCAGCTGCTTTCAACCAAGCAGCAATTAGAGCTTACCCAGCAGGGCTATGAACTGCTGGATAAGAAGCGTGTGGCATTAATGCAGAAGATCATCGAACTTGAAGAACTGGCAGTTGAAGCTGCCAGTGAACTTCAAAACCTGACCAACCATGCTCAGATGACACTGGCGCGAGCGGAAGCGTTTGTTGGCGAGGGTCGTGTGAAAGCAGCTTCATTGGGAAATAATGATGAATTTCCAATTGAGATTAATGAGACCAATGTGATGGGTGTTCGGGTACCACGTATCAGCAGCAGCAAAAAGGATTTGAATCAAAAGCAATCCGTGAATTTCAATTCCACTTCCACAATGATCGAGGAGGCTGGCGATGCCTTTAAAAAGAATGTGGACGGTATTATCAAATTGGCGGATAATGAAATTCAGCTTGCTGTACTGTTGCGTGAGATTGCACACAATACGCGTCGCTTGAAAGCGCTGGAATTGATCGTAATCCCGCGCTTGAAAGGTGAATACAATTACATTCGCGATGAATTGGATGAACGCGAACGATCCGACCACTTCCGCTTGAAACTGGCGAAAGATATCATCGAACGTAGAAATAAAATGGCGCAACAACGCCGAAGTATCAACTCTGCAATATAGCATCGCACATACGTGCTACTCGGCTCATCTCTTTTACATCATGAACACGCACAATATCAGCTCCGTTGGCGATCCCCAATGCTACCGTAGCCGCTGTTCCTTCCAGACGTTCTTCAGGGGGAAGATCAAGCGTATACCCAATAAAAGATTTCCGAGAAGATCCCAGTAGGATGGGATATCCTAATTCTTTGAGTTGTCCTAAATTCTTAATGATATTCATGTTTTGCTCAACGCTCTTTCCAAACCCAATGCCTGGATCAATGATGATATTGTTGTCTGTGATACCAGCCTGTCGGGCGATCTGGACGCTTTCTTGCAGCTCCTGTGCAATATCCTGCATGAGGTTTTGATAATGACTCCCCATATAACGATTTCCGAGAGATTGTGAGCGGCTGACATGATCTGGATTGCTGCGATTGTGCATCAGGATGACGGGCGCTGAATGATGGGCTACAATAGCCGCCAGATCAGCATCTTGCTTCAAACCCCATACATCATTGATGATGTGTGCACCGGCTTCCAGACAAGCGTGCGCCACAATTGCCTTGCTCGTATCGATCGAGATCAACACGTCCATGTCCAATGTGAGAATGCGCTTTAAAGCGGGCAGCAGTCGCGCCAGCTCAACCTGTGGCTCAACACGGCTGGCGCCCGGGCGGGTGCTCTCAGCGCCCAGGTCCAGAATATCTGCCCCATCTTCAACAAAATGGATAGCCTGCTCTGCGGCTGCCTCAACAGCGTTCTCACGGCTCAATAATCCATCCCCTGAGAAACTATCCGGGGTGAGGTTGATGATCCCCATGATGAAAGTACGGTTTCCAAATGGCAAAATGCTCTTTGCGTTCATGCATCCTCCTCAACAGATTTGGTTGGAAAGAGTTTAACACCACTGGTATCCATGTCTTTAATGAGCTCATGAATGGTTAACTGCAGGGCGGGATGGATATAATTTGGAGCGATCTCATCCAGCGGGACCATCACGAATGCTCGCTCTGTGATGTGCGGGTGAGGAAGGATGAGCCGGGCATCCTCCAGAAGGATATTGTCATAAAAAAGGATGTCGATATCAATAATGCGTGGACCATACCTGAAGGTTGGTGTGCGCCCGATCTCTCCCTCGATACTCTTAATCGAATTGAGAACCTCAAAAGGGGAACGCATGGTGCTGGCTGCAAGCACTTGATTGAGAAAAGTAGGCTGTTCGGTATAACCCCACGGTTCTGTTTCATAGGTGGATGACACCTTCTTCAGATCTGCAAAGCGCTGGATAGCTTGCAGTGCTTTGTGCAGGTTTTCCAGTCGATCTCCCAGATTGGTTCCGATACCCAAAAAAATGTTGTGTTTCATGTAGCCTTTTCATGGCGATAGATATTTAAAATATCTGCCAGCAACCCATAAGCTGTAGTGTCTGGGCTGGGATTCGATTCGAGCAAACCCAAGCCCGGTAAAACATCCGATTTGAAGAGAATGTAGGAACTGGTTCCATCCACACTGAAGAAAGGACTGCTGGGTTCAATCATTTGCGGCGCAACTGTGAGTGACCATTTTCCATTCTTGTTTTCCGCTTTGCACAGCAGCTTCCAGCGTTTACCAGCATTTTGTGCGGTCTGTATATCTTCAGCATGGATACCGCGGATACCTGTGCGTTTCACGTGCTGGGGGGTAACCGGATGATCCAGAAGCACGGTCGATAGAGCCGCAACTTTGACAGCTGCATCCCACCCATCAATATCCCCACTGGGGTCTGTTTCCGCGATGCCGATGGATTGGG
>DMDF01000011.1 GCA_003446605.1 Anaerolineaceae bacterium | reverse complement strand
CAGATCCTGAATAGAACTTGGGGGCAATGCTTGAAGACCGAAGTCGTCTAATACAAGCAGATCACAGGTGAGAACTCGAGAAAGGAACCGTGGGTAAGCACCACTAGCACGCGCAGTATGTAGATCGGTGAGCATACGGTGAACAGGCCGAGAGAAAACACGAAGATCACGTTTGAGTGCTTCTATTGCCAAAGCATTTGCAAGATGACTTTTTCCGACGCCTGTGGGTCCACAAAACAAAATATTCTCATGCCGGTTGATAAAAGACCCGGTAGCCAGATCATTGATCAGCGTGCGATTGATGCCAGGTACCGCTGAGAAGTCGAAGTAAGCCAAAGTCTTCTGTGCGTTGCATCCCGATTGAGATAATCGGTTAGCCAGACGTTGCTGGCTTCTCCTTTCAAGCTCATCATCCAGTAGTAAAGCGAAAAACTCGATTGGAGCAAGTTGCTCCTTCGTTGCTTGTTCAGCTCGTAGTTCAAGGGTATTCAGCATGCCGGAGAGTTTGAGTTGACGCAGTTTGGGGAGAAGAGGATGAGTTATCATGATTTTTTCTCTTCTATCTGTGCAAAAAACTCAACGGTATTTCTGGCAAAAGTATAAGCGTGTTGATCCGTTTTGACAGGAGACTCTGGTAGGGGTTGACGATCAAGGGCTGCATTGAGAATATCTTTGATGCGGCGGTATCGCATATCGCCATAATAAACAGCTCGCTTGCAGGCATCTTCTAAGCGCTGGCTTCCGACACTCTCTTCTAGACGTAAAATAGCTTGGACAGATCTCAAACGGTCTAAAGGCCTATCAGCCAGCAGATGATTGACCACGTGATGTGTCGCGGGGCCAATACGAGCAGCTGCCTTGCGACAATAATCAGGTGTTTTGATCAAATATTCGGCTTTGTGAGGTGGGTAATCGCTTAATCGCGTGCTCCACTGGCCTTTATTATGCAATCTGACGTGGGTTGTAACGAGTTGGTGTCCGGCATAGATCTCAACTATACGCTCATGAATAAATGCATCCAGTTTTTGTCCGACCCAGGCGTATGGCACAGAATAATAGCTCCCATCAATGACCACATGACAATCTGGATGCACTTTGACAACTCGCGTTTTTAAAAGGGCAAAGGGCTCTTCAGGTAGGGGCTGCAAGGCTGTTCGTTCATATTTCTCAAACAGGTAAAGTGGTGCCTGATGGGTGGTGCCATGTTGACGTACGCCTGCAACTTCTCTAATCCATTCCAAAAGATGCTGGTTGGCAAAGTTGATATCGGCAAACATCTCTCCTGCCATAAAGTTGCGCTTCACATAATGTACCCCGTTTTCAACTTTTCCTTTTTGCTGAGGTTGTGCGGGGGCCGTTGGACTGATTAAGAACCCATAGTGGATCGCCATCCGTCGATAGGCTTCCCCTAGAACAGGATCGTGAATAAGTGCCTTCACTATAGCAGCTTTCAAATTGTCCGGTTTGACGCGTTTTGGAACGCCCCCAAAGTGTTCAAATGCGCGTCGATGCAATCCAATCCAGGTCGCTGTCTTTTGGTCAAAAACTAGCTCTGCATATTGATGGCGGCTATAGCAAAGTGTAGCAACAAATACATATGCCGTTCGTAATCGGCCACTGCGTGGATCAAATAACTTACCGACACTTCCAAAGTCAACCTGTAGTTCTTCGCCAGGTTCACTATGAACTCTTATAAAGGCTTCATCGCCCAGTTTTTGCAGTTGAAGTCGATGCGCAAAGCGCCTCACGGATGAATAACTGCCGGTGTATCCATGATCACTTCTCAGTCTTTGCCACATAGCTGTCATCTCAATACCCTGTTCAATCATTTGTTCTACAACTTCCCGATAAGGCTCAAGGGTTGAGGGCATTTTGGGAGGCTGTGGGATTGGCCCCAGCAACTGTGTTAATTGATCTAGACTAGGTCTCTCTTTATCAACGTCCAGGAAACCCTCCATTGTTGCCATGATTTTGTACTTGTGTATGGTTGGTCTTGATATTCCTAAATCTCGAGATATTTGCCTTTCACTCTCTCCACATCGTAGACGATGTATGATGTCGTTTATGTGATTCATGTGAATTCGCTCCATTTTTCTTCCTCTCCCAAAAAATCTATTTTGAGAGAGATTATGCCACAGTGGTAAACACTGGGTGACGATAGGTGGTAAATATCGAGCGAACATGACTGGTAAGTATCGGGCGATTATGTCTGGTAAATATGCCCCGACTGTCTCTGGTAAAGTCTAACCCGGTCAATGACACTGGGTAAAAGAGAAGTATTGCTTTTACTTAGCAGCCGACATCATAATTAAGTGTGTTGACTCTTGAGATAATCCACGTTGCCAGAGACGAGTGCCTTCACATTTCAGGTGATGTCCTGCAGTTGGATTCGGAATTGAAAGTCCCTGTTGGGATTGCGTTGTCTTGGCGAATTGAGAAATTTCCAAATACTAGAGAGATCGTTAATGCGATTACTATAAGTGAATAAAGCGGATCTTGTTGTGAATGCATTGCATCGAGCGCTGAGAAGAGTGGATACTTTTTAAGCACTGAGAAAATAGCGGTGGCGGCCAGGGAAACAAGAGAAAAAATCGATCATTTTAATGAAATAATAGTATATGAGAATGCATATTTTCAATAACTATCAGTGGTTTTATGGTTCTAAAGCCATTTCTATAGAAATATTCCCGGTTTGTATACGCATAAAACAAACATAGGCGTATATCTTCTCTGATTTGTTATGCGTCTTCCCTTTAGCCGCTAGGACTTTTCAACTTGCAGGGTTTCCAGCTGCGAATTGATTTTCATTCCACAGCTTAATCTGTAAACCCGATGATTTTCATTTTCACATCTTTCCCTGTTACTCCTATGCTGCTTCATAAAATTTCTCACAATGCCTAAAAAATTTGTAATCCACTAAGAATATCTATTATATTCAAATTAATTGAATATATAGACATGCTCTATTTATTAGGATTTGCTTAAGATCTATCATTCAGTGCTTGCAGGCAAAGACAATCCCGGTTTATAGTAAAATTGGTTCATTATTGCATTTTAAATAATTTATAATTCCTGTTATGATTATAAACTGACGTTTGATTGCAACCCATTTATTAGTGAGTGGAGATTAGTTATTTGATGAAATCAAGATTAAACGCCATACTTGATGCATTACTCCCCCTTTTTGCGACATTAGCGGCTCTGATCGTTGGTGCCATCATGTTAATCATTTTGGATGTCAACCCAATTGTGGCATATGGTGCCCTACTTGAGGGCGCATTTGGCAACACGAATGCATTAGCTGAAACCCTGGTAAAAGCGACCCCCCTCTTACTGGTAGGTTTAGGTATATGTATTGCTTATCGCGGAAATGTGATTAACCTTGGCGGAGAGGGACAAATGATTGTGGGTGCCCTCTTGGGCACCTTTGTAGGATTATCCATTTCGGGACTGCCCGGATGGGTCATCATAACCATTTCCATGGTTAGCGGCACCCTGGCCGGTGCATTTTGGGGAGTAATCCCAGGTGTTTTAAAAGCCTACTTCAATGTCAACGAAATTCTGACAACGGTGATGATGAATGCCATTGCTGTACAATTAATGAGCTTCTTTCTGACTGGGCCAATGATTGACCCTGCACAGGCGGAAATGACTTCACTTATTCCTCAAACAGCACGCTTAGATGAGGCGCTGCGACTACCCCGTCTGGTCCCCACACGTCTGCATTTAGGCGCATTGATCGCAGTGATCTTAGCTGTTCTCGTCTATATTCTATTATGGCGAACGACGATAGGTTACCGCATCCGGGCGGTGGGACAAAATCCATTCGCTGCTAAATATGCCGGAATCAAAGTCAACCGATACATCGTACTCGCCTTATTACTAAGCGGTGCTTTTGCAGGTTTAGCTGGTGTCATCCAGGTGTATGGTGTCAATTACCGCATGATCACAGACGGCTCAGCCACCGGGTTCACTGGCAACGCCGGGTTCAATGGTATCGTGGCTGCCTTATTCGGCCAACTGCACCCCCTTCTGACTATTCCCGCTTCGATTTTATTCGGATCATTACTGGTTGGTGCAAATACAATGCAGCGTGTGGTGCAGGTACCATCTTCATTGATTATAGCGCTGAACGGATTGGTCGTTATATTCGTGGTCAGCAGTGAAATTTGGCGGGAAAAGCGACAGCACAAGCGGTTGATAGTCATTAAAAATGAAGATAATGGAGAGTTGCAAAGTGATGAGAATGCCCAAGATTCTGTGGAGAAAATGCCATGATATCTGATCTCTTTTCTCTGACGGTACTCGTAGGAATTCTCTCTTCTGGTATTCGATTAGCAACACCTTATCTCTTTGTCTCAATCGGTGAAACTTTCAGCCAGCTCAGCGGTGTATTAAACTTGGGTGTCGAAGGACAAATGCTCTTAAGCGCCTTTGCTGCATTTTATGTGGCGATAAACACGGGCAATTTATGGTTGGGACTACTCACTGCGATGATTGTGGGCGCCTTGATGGGCCTGGCGATGGCTTTTGTCACCGTTAACTTGCATGCTCAACAAGGTATCAGCGGTATCGGCTTTTATATGTTTGGGCTGGGGATGAGTAATTTGCTTTTCCAGCGCATGGTGGGTACGGTGGAGACAGTTCAGGGTTTTCCGACAATTGATATCCCCTTGTTGAGTAAGATTCCCATTTTCGGTAACATTTTCTTCAGCCAGAACATACTCGTTTATCTGGCATTTCTCCTAGTTCCGGTGGCGTGGTTTGTTCTCAATAAAACTACATTGGGCTTGAAAATTCGCGCTGTCGGTGAAAATCCAGAATCAGCAGATTCCCTAGGTATCAGCGTGTCCAGCATCCGCTACTTTACCATCATTCTTGGCGGTACGCTCTCAGGACTTGGCGGCGCATCTTTATCCATAGCGCTCCTCAATGTCTTCCAACAGAATTTGACAGCGGGTTTAGGGTTTATAGCTGTGGCGCTGGTCTATTTTGGCGGCTGGCGGCCCTGGGGTGTTTTAGCTGGTGCGCTGTTGTTCAGTATGGTCAACGCGCTGCAGTTATGGATCCAGGTATTGGGTATCCCCATTGCTGCAGAATTTGCTGTGATGATGCCTTATATCCTGACAATTGTGGTGCTTGTTTTGAGTGTTTCAAAAGTGCGCACACCATCCGCTCTGACGAAGCCTTTCAAGAGAGAAGGCTAAAACCTATATGCATTATACGATATGTATTTCGATGTAAATGTAAAGGAGGTAAAGATTCAAAATTTTCATAAACCACGTAGTGATAAATTTTGCATAAACTATTTAAAGGAGAAAACATGAACAAGTTATTGAAAGTTGTATCGATCATTATTGTGATGCTCTTTCTTTTCACAGCCTGTACACCACAAACACCTGAAGTGGAAGAGACGAAAGATGAACCCACTGCCGAGGTAGAAGAGCCAGAAATTGAACTAACAGAAGAAGTTGAGGAACCGAAAGAACCGCTGAAAGTTGCGTTGATCGCCCCTAGTACGATAAACGATTATGCGTTCACGCAGAGTATGTATGATGCCTTGGTCGTGCTGCAGAAAGAAATGGGGGCAGATGCTTTGGAATTTGTCTATTCTGAGAATATGTTCGTTGTAGACG
>DMDF01000030.1 GCA_003446605.1 Anaerolineaceae bacterium | reverse complement strand
GATGACAGCCTTTTTCCCTCCTTTAGCTCCGGCTGCCCCCCCCCCGCCCCCACCCCCCCAGATGACCACATTCCCATCTGCCAAAACCCCCCCCCCCGTATTGACACCCCCCACCACGACCCCCCCCCCGGGATATTTTCCCTTCATGCCGGCCCGAAGGGTGTGGGAGTAGAGGATCGCGTTCTCCCCGCCATAAAGGGATTCTTGCTTTTTAGAATTTGCTAGTGTACGAATATTTTCCGGTTCCGTTTCGAGCCCAAAAGTGCGTGCCGTTGCTACGGTTTGTTTTGATTTGGCAAACAAAGCAACCAGGTTCACCTGCCGTTCCGCCAGTCCATCCCGCAGATCTGCCATCTGAACCGCTTTTACTTTTCTCTCGCCAACATCAATGGCAATTTTCGCGCTTTTAAAGAAATCACCGCGCGTTTCGATATACGTCAGCAATGCTTTCAATTCACCATCCCAATCCCCCTCCTCCATCTGCACCAATAAAACATCGCCAATCCCTTTAATACGAAAATCCTTCATTTTTGTTCTAGTTTTTCCACGTTGTTATTCGTTCCCTTCATCAATGGCTTTTAATTCAAAGTAAGCCTCAAGCACCTGGCGCACAATAGGGGCTGCCACACTGGATCCTTCCGTACCATTGTAGACAAATGCGATCACCGCAATTTCCGGATCATCCGTTGGACCATATCCCACATACCAGGCATGGGCTGGCCAGTTGCCCGGTTCACATAATCCTTGCTCTTGCGCAATATTATCGCAATATTCCGCCGTTCCGGTTTTGCCAGATGTGGGTATTTCCATTCCTTCAAAAATACTCAGGGCTGTCCCTTCTGTTACTGTCATACGCAACGCTTGCTGCGTCATATCGAGCACCCACGATTCAACCACCTTTTTCTCTCCGGTGGGAAGGTTGTTTTCATCGTAAATTTCAATCAATGGATCAGTTGTGATATCCCATACCTCTTGCGGTTCAAAAGGTTGCACCACATTGCCATTTTCATCGATAATCTCCTCGATGACAGTTGGTTTCATGTAAACACCATCATTGGCTACAATAGCATACGAAGTGAGTATTTGCAACGGAGTTGCTAGAACATATCCCTGTCCCATTCCTGCGATATAGGTGTCTCCGGTGGACCAAACTTCACTCAAGTTAATACGCTTCCAGGTAGGTGTAGGAACAAGTCCATTTGCCTCTCCCGGTAATTCAATGCCTGTAATCTCACCATAACCGAGCGCTTTGGCATATTCACTCATCCGCCAAATGCCAAGACCTTCTTTCACCTCATCCTGATAACCACCACTGATTTTGTAGAAATACACATCCACTGATTGTGAAAGACCCTTGAAGAAATTCGCCTGTCCATGCCCTCCCTCTTTCCAGTCTACAAATTCACGGGGTGTTCCGGCATCATTTTCTGCATATTTCTCGGTGATGGTAATGGAATAAGGCGTGATCAAACTTTGATAGGGTGAAACCACCCCTTCATTGATCGCACCGATAGCTGTCACGATCTTATACACGGAACCTGGAGGGTGTTCAGCCGAGATGGCGTGATTAAAAAGTGGACGATTCGGATCAGCACTTAATTGTTCATAATAATAGGCTGGGATAAAGCGTGCCATCCGGTTATTTTCGTAGGTTGGGTAAGAAACCAGTGACAGGATTTCCCCTGTTTTAGGGTTCATCGCGATCACAACACCATTGGTAAAACGTACATCATTGAACCAACGGTTCCACCAATCGATATTTCCTACCAGCGCCGCTTTAGCAGCTTCTTGCAAGCGTGTATCTATGGTTAATTTGATGTTCAAACCAGGTTCAGGGTCAACAGGCAGTTCCAGATCGCGAATTACTTTTCCAGCCACATCTTCCTCGACTACACGCAGTCCATTTGATCCCCCCAACTCTTCCTGCATAGTGGCTTCCACTCCGGCATACCCTACTTTATCCCGTCCAGGCACAAACCCCAATTCGGTATAGTAGTCTTCCAGGGATTCAGGAATAGGTCCTAAAAAGCCAATGATCTCAGAAGTGAGTTCCCCGGTTGGGTATTCACGAATTGGTTCTATTTCGATCTCCACGCCCGGCAATTCCTCCGCTTTCGATTCAATCAGCATAGCAGTCTCTTCATCAATATCGCACTTCACCTGCATGGGAGTATAGGGTGCGTTGGTATCGGCAATGATCACAATCTCTGCAATTCCCAGATCAGTATTGCATGGAGAGAACGTTTTCACCACTTCATCGGTCAATTCCCCATTCGTTACAGGAACATCTACAATCTCGGAAAGTTCGCGATAGATCGCTTGCATCGCTCCTTCGTCCAGAGGTAAATCCGCTGGTGTTATGGTGACGTTATAAGACGCAGCATTCTTTGCCAGTACGATACCATTACGGTCGTAGATAACCCCTCTCTCGGTCGCTATGCTGATATTGGTAGTGCGGTTTTCTTCAGCTTGTTCTGTGTAATCCTCACCATCTATAATCTGCAAGCTAAAAAGGCGGAATCCATAGAATACAAAAATGATCACCATCAAAATATACAGCGATTTAAACCGCCACTTTTCTAATGTGTTGACACTATTATTATTTTTCATTTTCTGCTTCATAATACACATACTTCTGAACATCTTGCACAATCAGATACACTGGAAGTGCCAGAATAACATTCAAAAATACACTAGGTAGGGTTATTTGATTCAAGCTCTGCGTCAAGGGTATTGGTATACCACGGATCTGACTGATGATGATGTAAATCAGATGTTGCGAGATGGTCGCTACGATCGTAATAATCAACATCGAGAATACGGGCATTTCCCAAAGGCGATTCACAAGTACTCTGGTCAGGACCGCGGCAAGCATATAGCTGACCAGTACACCCGGAACCGGTACTGACGAGATGAAAGTAATGACCGCTCCTGCGATCAAGGCTGGAATATAAAAATGTTTTGCTTGCCGATTCAGGCTCCATGCAATGATAAGAAGCAGCACGATATCAGCCATTCCATGCTGCAGAGGCAAACGGCTTACAACTGCCAGTTGCACGGATGTAAATAAAAGGATCAAAAGAGATGAAAGCAGAGTTTCCATAAAAAGGGCATCTCAATCATTGGTCAGCAGATCAATATCAATAGCAGTAAAGTTGGTGATCACCAGTACCGCTCGCAGCGTCGAGAAATCTATTTCCGATTGCACCACAGCGGATTGAAAAATATCATTCTCTTTGTGCTGAACATTCATAACTTGACCAACAACAATGTCTGCCGGGTAAGTACCACCTAGCCCTGATGTAAGCAAGATTTCACCAGCTTGCAAATTCACATCGGTCGGGATCATGGTAAGTTCGATATCACCTGTTATCGAGCCGATCAACTGAGCTTCCTCATTAAGCGATTGCATCCTGACGTTGATGGTGGAATCTGGATCAGTGATCAACTGCACTCGGGCTGCGCTGGCTGTAACCGCGTCAATCTTCCCCACCAAACCCTGTTGTGTAACTACAGGCATGCCATACCGTAAGCCATCATCCGATCCGTGATCGATGATCAAATAGTGCATGAATGGATTTGGGTCACGACCAATCACGGAGGCAGCCACATAGGTATTCTCTGGTTTAGCCCTGGCAAAATCCAGCAGGGCATAGAGAATATCCGCTTCACTTAATTGTTCCTGCAGTTCAATCACTTGGCTCTGAAGTTGAGATACTTCATTTTTTAATTCAGTATTTTCAGCTATCAGATCGGTAACATCGCGAGGGAGCGTAAAGAAATCATAAACTGCTAGAAATTGGCTGGAAAGCCAACCCTGTATTTTAATAAATGGATCCATCACCTTCCCAAAGACAGGTCTCAGAATCCCACTGAATGCCAACAAAATGACCCCGATCACAACCAGAGTGATAACGATGGTCCTAAGCGTGCGCGGAGAATCGATACGCATGTTTCACCTATATAAATGATACCAGTAAGAGAGGATTAAATTCGTTGTCTGTTCCCGTCAATATCGACCAACAAACTTTTGAATCGATCCAAGTCTTCCAAAACAATTCCTGCTCCACGAGCAACACATGTCATCGGGTCTTCAGCAAGCCAGACATGCATTTTTAATTCTTCAGCTAATCGCAGCACCATGCCATTCAACAATGATCCACCACCCGCCAGACAGATGCCAGTATCAAGCAGGTCCGCCCCAATTTCAGGGGGGACCTCATCCAGCGCACTTTTGATAGTATCAATAATTACCTGGATAGAATTATTCAAGGCTTCACGGATCTCAATTGAAGATATCTCAATTGCTTCTGGCAAACCGTTGATAAGATTTCTTCCTTTGATCTGCATGGTTTTTTCTGTTTCAAAGGGATAAGCCGAACCGATCTCCCATTTGATTTGTTCCGCCATGCGTTCCCCAACAAACAGGCTGTATTTATTGCGCACGTATTCGATGATATCCTGATCCATCTCATCACCTGCCACGCGCAACGACCGCGATACAACGATCCCACCCATCGAACACACGGCAATTTCAGAAGTACCCCCACCAATATCCACAATCATACTTCCTGCCACATCCGCCAAAGGCAATCCTGCTCCTAAGCTGGCAGCAATAGGTTCTTCAATCAAATATACTTCCCGCGCACCGGCTGCCATGGCAGCATCATACACGGCTCTTTTTTCAACTTCCGTAGCTCCGGATGGAATACCGATCACCACGCGCGGGCGCGGCATGGGAACGATCGCCTGTTGATGTACACGTCCGATGAAATACGCCAGCATTGCCTGGGTAATTTCAAACTCTGAAATAACCCCATCTCGAATAGGTCTTATCGTAATCACATTCGCAGGGGTTCTTCCTACCATCTGTTTCGCTTGCGTTCCAATCGCAATTGGTTTGCGGGACCGTTTTTCGATCGCTACCCAGGATGGTTCCTGCACAATAATCCCTTTTCCGCGCACATAAATCAATGTATTAGCTGTTCCCAGATCAATCCCCAAGTCAAGTGAGAACAAGCCTAAAAGCCAGTTAAATGGATTTGCAACCAATCGGGACTCCTGTGGTGTTAGATATCATCAATTTTACCCACAAAATTGGGCAATATTATAACATGATACCACTTTTTGCCATCTAGTCCCCCGGATGGAAAAACTACAGGTAAAAATCAACCGCTTTCCCAAGTGTATATGCAAAAGCCGATCGCGCCATTTCAGCATAAGATGGATGGGCATGAATGATTTCAGCTACTTTTTCGACAGGCGTTTCCAGAGCGATCATATTCGCGAATTCTTGAATGATCTCTGAAACATTGTGACCAATTGCCTGCACCGCCAGCAGCTTTCCATCCCGCATCCATAATTTAATAAAACCATCCGGGTAATCTTCAATATTGGCACGCAAGTTTACACTGAATGGAATTTTTTCCACACGCACCTGAGACAAATCCTCCGGGATAATTCCCACAGTGGCAACTTCAGGGATGGAATAGATCACCGCGGGAATCACCCCGTAATCCATCTTACGGAGCATCGCGTTATTTGCCATGATATTCTCACCACAGATGATGCCCTGCTGTATGCCAACATGAGCCAGAATCGATTTCCCGGTCGCATCACCTATCGCCCAAACATCCTTTTGATTGGTGCGCAGGGTCTCATCTACCTCGATGCCTTTTCG
>DMDF01000205.1 GCA_003446605.1 Anaerolineaceae bacterium | reverse complement strand
AAGTGGTCGGGAAAAAGCGGGTGGATGCGGATTTCGCTTTCAGTGCACAGGCAAACCGGGTGCCGGTTTCGGAAGGGCATACCATTTGCTTATCGCTTGAACTGGAACAGAAAGCAACCGCAGTGGAAGTTGTTGACCTGCTTAAGGATTTTCGTGGTCCTTTACACAGCCCCGCTCTGCCCAGTATGCCTTTATTCCCCATCCAGGTCAGGGATGAAGTGGATCGTCCGCAGCCTCGTAAAGACCGCGCTGCCGGGGATGGCATGCAGATCTCGGTCGGTCGGGTGCGTTCTTGCCCGGTGCTGGATATTCGCATGGTCTCGGTGGTGCATAATACCCTGCGCGGTGCAGCCAGTGGGGCTATTTTGAATGCTGAATTACTGGTAGCAGAAGGGTATGTATCATGAGAACGTTCGAGCGTGCTTGTTTGCACGATTTTCTGGACGAGCGCATTATTTTTCGCGATCTCAACCCGTTGGATTCCAATTTAGCTCGATTGGATGATATCCGTACCAAACTGCACTTACCAGACGATATGGTGCCGCGCAAGACCTCCCCGGAATATGCACGGGTGATTGCGTATTTATTGGAAATGGCGAGCCATAACGATGGCAAAAAGAATGCTATTGAAACCATCATTTACATCGGTGATACATGCATGAATGACGGCAAGGCTTTTCATAATATCTGTTCAGCTGGTAATTGGCGGGGCATTGCCATGATCACCAGTGAGGAAAATGAGTTAACCAAACTGGGATTGGAAAAGGAATACCACTCTTTGCTTTTTACTAACAACCACTGGGTGAATCTCAGAGTGTTAAAAGCTTTAGCGCAGATGAAAGGCATTGAGATCGACGAACGGTCGGCAATTTTAATTGATGTGGATAAGACTGCACTGGGTGCGCGCGGTCGTAATGATACTGTCATTGATAATGTTCGCATAGCCGCAGCACAAAGAACCCTGAATGATATCCTGCATGGATCTTTCTCCCCCAAGGAATTTCAGAGAATATATCGTGTTTTAAACCAACCGCTGTTTCATCCATTTACAGCAGATAACCAGGATTTTCTGGTGTACATTTGCATGATTGTGATGTGTAAGCTTTTCAAGCTGGATGATCTACAAACGGCAGCTCAACTGCACATGCTTTCCGATTTTCATGGTTTTCTCCAACAGGTTGACCAACGGAAGAATGAATTACCTGCTGAAGCGCGTTCCGTACACAAGCAGGTTTTGGAATTGGTTCAGATTGGGGATAGTACACCCTTCAAGCAATTTCGCCAGGCAGAGTATTTCAATACAGTGCAACACATGGGGCAACTGCCCGATGATGCACCAATCGAAACCATGTTGCAAGAGGAAATTGTCATCACGCGTGAGGTGATGGAATTTGCTCTGGAAAGTCGTTCTGCTGGTGCGTTGGTGTTTGGACTTTCTGATAAACCGGTTGAAGCATCCGTACCGCGGCAGCCAGCAGGGTTGCTGCCCCTACATCAGGTACAAACGCATGTGATTGGAGAATGAGATGAAAGAACAAAGCTGGCTGGAATGTATTCGAGGATGTGGAACACGATATGCGATTGATGAGGTTGTTTACACCTGTGAAAAATGTGGTGGGCTGCTGGATGTAGTGCATGATATGCGGATATTGAAACAACATTCTGGGCAGGATTGGAAACAACTTTTCGATGTGCGTGCCGGGAAAAGGAGCGATATATATGCCAGCGGAGTGTGGGCGAAGAAGGAATGGGTCTGCCCCCAAATTTCAAACGATGAAATTGTTTCTTTTCAAGAGGGAAATTCTCCTTTAATACCTGTGCCACGTCTGGGTCAACAAATCGGTTTATTGGACCTGTGGATGAAGCTGTGCGGCAACAGCCATACGGGTTCTTTTAAGGACCTGGGCATGACCGTACTGGTTTCATTGGTAAAACACATGATTGCACATGGCAGTCCGATCAAGGCTATTGCGTGTGCTTCCACCGGGGATACCTCCGCAGCGCTGTCAGCGTATGCCGCTGCAGCGGGTATTCCAGCGGTCATTTTGCTGCCGCGTGATAAGGTCTCACCTGAGCAGCTCATCCAACCTCTTTCCAATGGAGCTAAAGTGCTCTCGCTGGATACCGATTTTGATGGCTGCATGCGTATTGTACAGGAACTGACCAAAGATCCCACCATCTATCTTGCCAACTCTATGAATTCGTTACGCATGGAAGGGCAAAAGACGGTGGGTATTGAGATCGTGCAGCAGTTCGATTGGCATGTGCCTGACTGGATCATTCTGCCGGCAGGGAATCTGGGAAATGTCAGCGCGTTGGGAAAAGGATTGCTGATGATGCAGGAACTGGGATTGATCGATCGCCTGCCGCGCATTGCCTGCGGGCAGGCACAAAATGCGAATCCGTTCTATCTGGCATTCAAGAATGATTTTACCCACTATCAGCCGGTAGCCGCTCAAAAGACTATGGCAAGTGCAATTCAAATTGGGGCGCCGGTCAGTTATGAACGGGCGGTCAAGATCATGCATATATTTAATGGAGTGGTGGAGCAGGTCAGCGAACAAGAAATTGCAGATATCAACGCCAGAGCAGATCATTGGGGGCTGTACTGCTGCCCGCAGACCGCTGTGGCACTGGGTGCGGCTCAGAAATTGGTTGAGCGAGGTGTCATTCACTCAGATGAGCGGGTGGTGGTGATCTCGACTGCTAATGGGCTGAAATTTTCGCAATTCAAGTTAAGCTATCATACTGAAAAACTACCGAATATCAATGCGACATTTAAAAATAAACCTGTTGAACTTAATGCGAAAATAAGCGAAGTTATGAAAGCTATTGAATGATTTTATCTAAGTGGCATAAATTATATCTGTTTGTTGGGGATACGATTTGCGCTAAAATATATTCACTTTGAATAAAAAAGGTGAATATGATTTCAAAAAAAGATTTGCGCAGTCTCGTAATCTATGAAATTTACGTTCGCAATCACAGCCCGCGCGGCGACTTTCAGGGTGTGATCGATGATTTGCCCCGCATCAAGGCGCTTGGCGTCGACATGATCTGGCTGATGCCCATTCACCCCATTGGCAAAGTTGGACGCAAGGGATCACTGGGGAGTTCCTATGCCATTTCCGATTACCTGGGGATCAACCCGGAATATGGCACATTGGACGATTTCAAACAGCTCATGAGCGCTGCGCACTCCATCGGTCTCAAAGTCATGATCGATGTGGTTTATAACCACACTTCTCCAGACTCCGTATTAGCCCAACAGCATAAGGACTGGTTTAGACTGGATGAAAAGGGAGAACCGACCACCTCTGTGCCGGATTGGATGGATATTGTGGAATTGGACCATTCCCATTCTGAACTGGATGAGTACTTGGTGAAAGCCATCCAGTATTGGGCGGGGTTGGGTTTGGATGGGTTTCGTTGCGATGTGGCTTCCTTGGTGCCGCTGAAATTCTGGTTCAAAGCTCGCGCTGCGGCTGCGGCGATCAACCCGGCTATGATCTGGCTAGCGGAATCCGTACACCCGGATTGGGTGGCAGAGCGACGCGAGAATGGTTTATTTGCACTTTCTGATAGCGAGCTTTTTCAGGTTTTTGATATCACTTATGATTACGACATCTTCCGACCATGGGAAAGAACAGTGAAGGGATATCTGAATACGCGCTATTACCTCGACCTGCTATGCCTGCAGGAAGCCATCTATCCTGAAGATTACGTCAAACTGCGCTTTGTTGAAAACCATGATACCGATCGAGTAATGGAGATTGCCCCTACCTATGAGCAAGCCTTAGCATGGATAGCTCTTCAGGCTTTTAACAAGGGAGCATGGTTGATCTACGCAGGGGAGGAATCCGCTGCTCCCTGCAAACCATCCCATTTTGAAAAAGACGTGATCCCTTGGGGTGATTATAGACTGACAGATTTCATTCACTGTCTTGCATTACTGAAAAAAGATGCGGCTGTGAAGAATGGAAATCTTACCTGGCTTACCTCCGATCCGTTGATACAGGCAGCGTGGAGCGCTCCATCAACCAACCTGGCAGGTATTTTCAATACTTCTGGAGTTAAAGGAGAAATCCCCACCGTATTTTCTGATGGAACCTATCAGGATTTGTTATCCGGTGAGGATTTCGTTATCAAAGATCAACGCTTGCTGGCTCCCGGGTCTGTTTTTATTTTTTATTGCCCAGCTGTAAATACCCAGCTTGAACGCGAGACCGTCTTGATTTAAATGTGCTTTTTTACCTTCATTATTCAGCTGTGATTGGCAGACTGAACATGCGGATCAGTGCATAATCTTGCATGGTCAATTCCGATTGCCCTTTATCCAGTGGGGTGAAGTTGCCCAGCATCTCTTCCTGGCTGCCTTCGGCATCCACCGACCATACCATATCCACCACGCGCGTGTGATTGCCAGAGGATGCGGGGGCACCTCCCAGGCGCCATTGTTCCGCGTTTTGATTGACGTCTCGCACCCGCCACACCCCCAGAGATGGGTAACCATCCTGGCTCAGCACCATTGCACTGAATGCCCAGTCCTCGGGCATGGAATCACCGAAGACCGTTCGGGGTACGCGCAAGGTTACTTTATTGGTAGCTGGATCAACCAGGATCTTCATCTCGGTGTTGGTATTCATGGGTTCGCTGGTTGTGGGGTCAGGGGATAGAATCTCCGGGTACCAGCCCTCAGCCCACAGGGCGATATCCCAACCAAAGCCCTCCTCCAGGGTCAGGTTTCGACCTGGCAGCAGCTGGCGTGTTCCGCTGCCCGTTCCCGGATCCATATCAATGTATACGTCCATTGTTTGCAGCGAGAGATCAACACCTGATCCCCAAGGATTGGTGATTTGACCAAAAAAGGTGAAATCGAACAACACGTATTTATCATTATAGGAAACCTGAAAAGTATTGATATCAAATACCTGCGGGAGGAAAGCCGCGTCGCTGGGATAGGTGTAGCTGCCCGGACCGTGATCGTCACCCTCGGGATCCTGGATCTCGATCGCACTGGTGTACGCGCCGATCTGTAGCAGGCTGATCTCAGCCGGACCGCTCGCAGGGAATATCTCCACATTAGTGGGATCTATTGCTTTAATAAGAATGGCATCTCCTGTTTCCAATTCTCCCAACTGGTCAAAGGGAATGGCGATCTCAACGGTCGTGTTTTGCTGTGCAACCGTCCATGTCAGGTCTGTTTCTACCCAGGTCTCGTTTTCTACGAGGTAACTGCTTTCACCAACAGGGGCTACATGCAGCAAATGAGAAGCCGCTATTCCTATTTGATCGCTTCCGCTCTCATTCATCATGAACGGGTAGTATTCGACCATTTTTGGGATGCGTAGATAAATATCGAAACCATTCTGCATGGCATCCGCTGAAGAGAGCTCCAGCTGAATGTACAGATTGGATGCGTCCATGCTGACAGCCATGCTGGTTAGTGTTTCACCTGGCTTTGAATTGTTGTATATTGCAGCAGTTGACCACTCATCTGCAGTTGCCTGCCCATCCACGGTCACTGTGGAAGGAGCAGTAAGATATTGATCAGGTACGACCGCAGCGGGGGGGATAATGGGTACGCTCAGGAATGCAGGAACCTCATCACCCAGCGATTCATACACTTTCTTGAGCAACTCGCGGAAACCCAGGTCAAAGTAGGAATCTTGCCCGGAATCCTGGTCAGCTCCATACCACCAGAACCAGTCCGAGCCCTCTGCCAAGTACATATAATCCTGTGCCAGCGCGATTGCTTCCTCGGAGGCTTCTCGTTTTTGTGTCAGGTCATATTTTGCCAGATGGTCGCGTACCTTACCTAGATAGTTCCATGCCTGATTCTCTTCATCCTCCCCGATCCAGGTGTCATAGTTGGCGCTGAACCATGCTCCCGGGAACAGATCTTCGATCTCCTGCTGTTCGGGGAACATCTCTAAATATTCCGAGGGAGTGACAGTTTTAATGGTTTCACTTTCTGATAGCATGCGGTACAGCGCATGCAGAAATTCCTTGCCATCATTGGGATAGTATTCCCAGGCATTCTCTCCATCCAGCACAATGCTGACAATGTGTGCTCCCTGTACATTTTCATCCTTCAATTGCTGACGAATATTCTCCAGGCGCTGCATCAGATCGGCTGCGGCTTCTTCGCCGGGAGTTTGAGAATAGGTGAAGCCAACTTTGTCTGAAAGGGTCCAATCCCTGAAGAAAATAGCCACCGCATCGCCCTGTGCACCCTGCACATAATAAGGGCGGTATAGAACATCGGCTTCTTGCACCGTTTCATGGCTGTCGCGGGTGAAATTTGCCATCCCAAACGATGCAGCCAGCACGGGTTCACCGGTTGCCATCCAGCTGTAGCCAGCATCGGCGATCAGCGGAACCACATCTTCTGCAACCGAACCTTCACCCGGCCATAAACCGTTGGGGTTTTTCCCAAAATGTTCTTCATAGATGGTCACGCTGTTACTTAAATGAGCAATGGCATCATTAGGCCATGAGAAGCGCTCTGGCAGGTCCGTGGTGGGGTTGCCAACTGCTGCCAGATCAGAATTGTAGATCAAGGGCAGGATGGGGTGAGCGTAGGGAGTGGTGATGACCTCGATCTGCCCGCTATCCTGCATTTCTTTGTGGAGAGGAATGATGTCAGCCATCACATTACGTACTTCGCTAAAGACGATTTGTTTATCCTCTTCGCTGAATTCTTCCCCTTTTTCAACCAGGGTTTTCAATGGCTCTTGAGCGAGAAAATCCGGATCGAACCATGCCAGATTGAACCACACTTGCAGATCCAGAAAATCTTGGGTTGTGTAGGTTTCCATAGCTGCACTAATGGCTGCTTCATCCGTGCCGCCTCGTTTTAACAGAAGCTCTTTGTAGCGCGGGAAGCGGTAGATGATGTTATCCCAGTTGGCGTCAAAGAAGCGAGACAGGATGAATTCTTTTTGATCTGCCGTAAGCTGATCAGCTGGCATTTCAGCCAGCACCCAATACAGGTCCTTAGCATCATTCTCTACAAAATCATCCAATTGGCGCATGAGGACGGGTGTAAGGTTAAAAGTGGCATGCACATCCGGATATTCCTTTAAAATAGCAGCCATATCGTAGTAATCCTTCGTGGCATGTACCCGCACCCATGGTCGTGTATAGACACCATCCTCATCCTTGTAATACAGAGGTTGATGCTGGTGCCACAGGATGTTCAAATATAGGATTTCTTCCTGTGGGGATGATTGCCGTTGTGGTTCTTCAGTTGTGGTTTGTGAAGTAGTATTGCTGCAGGCAGCCAGCAACATGGTAACAATGAGGGATATGGAAAATAGGGTTTTCTTCATTTCCATGGCTTCTCTCCTTTATTTAAATAAATTCCCCACCTTGAACATGAGGTGGGGAATTGTTGGTTTGTTTGCTAACCCTTCACACTACCCAGAGTTAGTCCTGAAATCATATATTTAGACATTGATAAGAACAGGATCATCACCGGAATGGAAACAATGATAGCCGCGGCGTTATATTGACCCCATTGCACCAGATACTGCCCCATCAAACGGTTTAACCCCAATGGCCATGTCAGAATGGATTCCTGTGAACCCAGGATGATCCTTGCTATCAGGAATTCATTCCATGCCTGGCTGAAGTTAAATAGGAAGGTGGTCGCCAGGGCAGGAGTGGAAAGCGGCAGAATAATCTTGAAAAAAGCTTGCAGAGGGGATGCACCGTCGATGATTGCTGCTTCCTCCAATTCAATGGGAATCGTATCGTAGTACCCTTTTAATATCCAGATGCTAAACGGTACAGATGTGACAGAATAAGCAATGATCAACCCGCGGTATGTACCGATCATATTCAATTTGATTGCCAAAATATATAGAGGAACCATCAACATAGCTGTTGGGATCATCTGCGTTGTCAGGAGGTAGATCAACAGCGTGCTCCTCCCTTTAAATTTATAGCGCGAAAAAGCGTAGGCTGAGGTAGCGGCAATGATCAAGCCAATGATGGCTGTCGTGACGGTGACAGCAATACTGTTCCATATCCATTGCAACAATCCCTGCTCAAAGAGCACAATGCGATAATTTTCAAATGTGGCATCTGGAGGGATGATGGAAAGATCGGTGGAAAGAACACGGTTGCCCGGGCGCAAGGATACGCTGAAAATGCGCAGTAGTGGGTAAACTGAAATCAAACAATACCCGATCAAGATGATATGGATGATGGTACGTTTGAAGGTACTGTCACCACGATTGGCATGAAAGAAGGATTTCTTTCTGGCTTTTGTCTTTTGGGGTTTTTCAACGCTACTGTCATAAGTTGGATTGTTAATAGTCATTAGTCCTTCACTCCTTTCAAAGCTCCGGTTGTTTTTGCATAGATTGCGGAATAGATCAGTAAGATGAAGAAGATAACGTAAGCAAATGCTGCCGAGAACCCATAGCGATTGTACTCAAAAGCGGCTCGGAATAATGCAGTAACCAGAATATCACTGCTTTCCAACTCGTATTGATTGATAAAGAATGGAATGTTGAAGTTGTTAAATGTCCATACCGTTCCAAGGATAATGGACGGAGTCATAATAGGCTTCATCATCGGCAGGGTTATCTTCCAGAATTTTTGCCAGTTACTGGCGCCATCCATCTCCGCAGCTTCGTAGAATTCACCTGAAATACTCTGCAGCCCACCCAGGAAGATGACGGTCATAAAGGGGATACCCAACCAGATGTTGACTAGACACATGGCAGCAAAGTTTGGTGTAGGGCTTGTCATCCATTGGACTGGTGTTAATCCTATTTGCTTCAGCATCACGTTGATCCAACCGTACTCATAGTTGAACTCACCACGCCATGCCATGGCTGCCACAACTTGTGGGAGTGCCCATGGGATAATAATGAACATACGATAAACACCGCGCATTTTCATATCTCGGTTTAGCAAAAGCGCCAGGATCATGCCACCTGTGACATGGAAAAAAACATTAATAAGAGTCCATAGAATCGTGCGCCATAATAAGGGTAAGAATGTTACCTGTTTAAGGACAGGTTCGGTAAAGACCCGCACATAATTTCGTAAACCAATGAAAGAATAGTTAAAGAAATGGCTAAGGCTCATATTGGTCATGGAGATATACCCTTCCCATAGAAGTGGATATATCTGCAACAAGAGCAAGCCAAGAATTGCCGGTGAGACCAGCATATAAACGAGTGCATTCTTGACTTTCAACCATTTGACCAAAATTAGATATAACAAAGCTTCAAGCACAACAACGATGAGAACGACTACCAGAATAGTAGAGCCAATTTCCGATAAGCTTTTTAAGAAAGCATCAAAGTTGAACATGTTGTAAGCCTCCTTTGATGGTAAGAATGCTATTTTCTGATGAAAAATGATGGAACCGGATTTTTCCGGTTCCATCGTTTGCACTTGACTAGCTATTACTCAAGTTGTAATATGCAGGCTTCTGCTGCACTTTGCATGGCTGCAGCCGCATCAACGGGTGTTTCATTGCCCGCCAAAACCAGGTTTTGTTCTGGTTTGATAGCATCCCAGATGCAACGCATTTCAACAACAGAAGGCATGGGTACTCCATAGCTCATCTGTTTGGCTGAACCAGCCAGGATGGGATCGCTGGCGATTGCTTCATTATCTAAAACTGCCTTCAAGCCGGGCAATCGTTTTAGAGTATTGAGCTGGTTGAGCTGATTCTCTTCGTTGGTTGCAAATTCCACGAACTTAACGACTGCATCCAATTTTGCGCCTGAAAGATCCTTCGGGAACATGAAATACTTCCCGGAGGTGTATGGTGCCGGATATTTCCCGGTTGAAGTGACCATCGGGATGGGAGCAACACCGAAATCTTCACCCAACAGCTCTTGGTAACCACCCAATGACCAGTCACCATTGATCAGCATGGCAGCTTTGCCTTCCTTGAACAAGGTATCGGCTGTATCATAATCGACCGATTCGGGAATTACCCCATAGGTGAATTTCAGATCATACATAAACTGCAAGGTGTCGATCATAGCTTGGGTATTGAGGGTGGGTGTGACGCCATCTTCGGCGAAGACACTACCATCAAAACCGCCTAACCATGGCGCCAGCCAGAAAGGTTCTGTCATATTATAGACAATACCATATTGGTCACCGCTGGTAAGTTCTTGCGCTTTTGCGATTAATTCATCTGTATCCGCAGGGGGTTCGGCGATTAATGCTTTGTTGTAGTACAGCATCAGGTGATTGCCGCTTGAGATCGGAACGCCCCAGGTTTGACCGTTCATGACAACACTTGGTACATAGATATCCATGTCGAAATAATCATCAACGGGCTGGATGATGCCCGCGGTTGTAAATGGTCCAGCATGGTCACTTACGGTCCACAGTAAATCGGGTGCTGCCCCAGCTAAACTAGCGGTCTGGAAATCCTCACGTAGAGTCTCAGTATCCTTCTGCACCACTTCGAAGGTGATGTTTGGATACATGGTGGTAAAGGCATCTGTCAGGCTGGTAACATATTGAAGAGCATTGTCAGATTCACCTTCCTGGGTCCACAATTGAATGGTCAACTCATCGGTAGGTACTTCTGCACCTTGGCTGCATGCAGCAAAAGCCAATGCAAGGATGCTAAAAATTAATACAATTCGAAGTTTTTTCATTTTTCTCTCCTCAAAAATTTAGGAATTTGATGCAAAGTATGGTTCAATTGTTCTGGATTTCACCTCCTCTAATATAAAATTTATATTGTTCTTAGATTAAGACAATAGTTAAGTCGCGATTGTAGAACCAATGAATGGGATTTGTAAAAAGAAGAGACGATTTGTCTTTTGTGGCAGTACATAAAGCATCAATAGGATACTTATTACCATAATCCAGTATACATGTTTTTCACGAGAAAAACAGTATTCTTTTAGGGAAGAACTTCCATTTTAGTGGCGATATTGTATATTAGGCAACTATGAATGACCAGGATGTATTAGAATAGGTATATGGAAAAACGAAGCAAGTCTCAACCAATTGTGTTATTAGGGGCAATCGCAGGGGATATCATCGGCTCACGCTACGAATGGCATCCGGTCAAGACGACTGATTTTGAATTGTTGCATGATGATTGTTTCTTCACGGATGATACAGTACTGACCATTGCGGTTGCCAGCGCGCTACTGCAGGGTGGAACGTTCGCTGAAGAGATATGGGATCTGGGTAATCGCTACCCCGATCGAGGCTATGGTAATAATTTTATGCGCTGGTTATCAGGTTCTAAGAAGGAACCTTATCATAGCTATGGAAATGGTTCGGCGTTACGGGTCAGTCCCATTGGTTGGGCTTTTAACACGGTTGAAGATGTGTTGGAAATCA
>DMDF01000093.1 GCA_003446605.1 Anaerolineaceae bacterium | reverse complement strand
TTTGTTTGGGGGCTTATTCTTTTTTCATATTCTCACTCATATTTCCCGCGCTCTCATTCTTCTTCATCTTTCATGACTGTCTTGGAGTAAAGGATCATAAAGAAAATCACGATGACCAATAAAATCATGGCGGTGGCTGCGCCTTTCCCGAAATTAAAGGTTTTAAAACTGAACTCGTACGTTAGAATCGGCAGTACTTTCGTGCCGTATCCACCACCCGTCAGCAGGAATACATCATCAAATTTATTGAACGTCCAGATCAGTCTCAGCAGGAATGAAGAACCCAGCACATACTTCAATTCAGGGAGGGTTATGTAGATGAATTTCTGCCATGTGTTTGCCCCGTCCACCTCAGCTGCTTCATACTGCAAGTCATCAATGGCTTGCAGTCGTGCCAGGATCATTAACATGGCAAAAGGAAAATAACGCCACGCCTCAAAAAGAATCACCAACAATAATGCCAATCCACGTGTTGAAAGATACGCTTGTGGGGCATCGATCCAATTCAGTTTTAACAAAATATCATTGAGAACCCCTGATTGTCTGGGGTCCAATATCCAGCGCCACACAAATGCAACACTCACGATCGGCGCAACATAAGGGAAGAGAAAGACCGAGCGTGCCAAACCACGCCCTTTAAAAGGGCGATTCAGCAACAAAGCAGCTATAAGTCCCAAGAATACCGTCAGGATCGTAGAGCCAAACGAATAGAGAATACTGGTAACAACCGCGCCGGCATTTGACCAGTCCTCGAATTTGAATGTATAGTCATTGATCACACTTTTGAAATTGTCAAACCCCACATAGGGAGCATGCAGCACATCGTTGAGATTCTTCAGCCCAACATCATGAAAAGCTATCCAGATACTGTAAATCGCAGGGAAAATGACAAGTCCGAACACGATCAGCGCCGTAGGAAAGATATAACGATGCGCCAGTCTTGCTTCGCTTTTTCTTAGGGGTGTGATTCGGGAAGACGCCTTCTTTTTAATTTGGATCTTCATCGAATATCCTTATACGATTGCAGGTATACGGAAATATCGTATACCTGCAATTCGATAACCTTAATTTATTCAGCTCTTTCCGCTACCAGAGCTTCCACCTGTTCCTGCAGCCATGCGGCAGCAGTTTCAGGAGTCATGGTTCCTTCGAGAGCGATATTGCTGACCGCTTGCGGAATCAACAAACGTCCTTCGATATCACCGATCACTGCTTGCTCGGTGGCTCCATAGTCTGGTCGGAACAACCAGCGACCCATCGTATCATAGCCATTCGCAATTTGATCCAGTGTTTCGCTGGAGTAATTTGCGAAGAATGGGCTCAGTGATTTCCAGTCATCCACAGCACTCTTCAGTACGGGGACTTTCCCAAAAGGAGCTAATCCTAAAACATCCTGGTATCCTTCTGTCAGGTAGTATTTAATGACATCCTGAGCTTCAGGATCAGCACCCTGCATGATAGCGAGTGTAACTAGCTGTCCATAAGATGCAGAACCATCCTCGCCTACCATCTGTGGTGCAAAACCGGTCTTCAATGCCAAATCTTCCACCGGGATCTGAACGTTGCCACCTTCTTCCATCCCAGAGCCTTCCACCAGGTCATCCATAATGTAGGTGCTGTAGAACATCATCCCTGATTGATCCAGTTCATAGGATTCACGAGCACCACGCCAGTATTGTGGACCGGGCATGGCACAGCGCTGCAGTTCGGTGTAGAAACGCAGTGCTTCAATCATTTCAGGAGTATCAAAGGTTACATTTCCTTCAGCATCAAACGGCCAAGCATTGTTTGACATAGCTACCTGTTCGAAGACCTGATGCCCATAATTCTGTCCAGGGTCAGTTCCAAGGGTTAAGCCATAGAGCAAATTTCCCGTTCCAGGCAGAGCATCACAAGCGGCATTGATCGCATCCCAGGTCACGGGGGCTTCCAAGCCAGCTTCTTCGAAGATATCCGAGCGATACCAGAGTGCCTGCACCCAGCCATCATAGGGAATAGCTGCATATTTTCCGGTGGCGGGATCTACAACCATTTGCAGCGGGGATTCGCGAAAATCATCCACCCCGATATCGTTAATAACTGCTTCAGCAGCATCTTCATCCAGGATTTCATCTGCCGCCAAGGTTGCAACACGTTCCACACCCATACGAACAATATCAGGTAAGCGGTTGGCTGCCAAAGCTGTGGCAATGCGCTGCGAAATTCCTGATTCCTCGATCGCAACGATGCGAAGATCCACATTGGGATGTTCTGCCATATATCGATCTGCGATGGCTTCATAAACATCCAACCTTGCAGGTTCATTATCGGTCGTCCAGAACTCAATGATAACTTCCTCTTCAGGTTCAGCCACTGGTTCTTCAACAACCTCTTCCACCATTTCAGGTTCCTCTACAACTGCTGGTTCTTCTGGCTCTGAAGCGCAGCTTGCAAGGATCAATGTGGAAAGTATTAAGATTGATAGTATTAGTCGAAACCGTTTCATCTTTTCCTCCATTTTATTTTTCGAAACAAACCAACATTTTTTTCTTTATCTTTACACCTCCTGTTTTATATTTATTTTTCAACCAAAAACGGAGCTCCTGTAGATTGCCGTTTAATAAGGGATGGTTTCAACAAAACCTGTTTCTCTTCCAGAGGCATCCCTTTAACAATTTTGATCAACATCTCGCAAACCATGTTTCCTATCTGAAAGATAGGTTGATGAACAGTGGTGAGAGGCGGATGGGTATAGGTGGATAAGGGGATATTATCAAATCCGGTTACAGAGATATCCTTGCCAACAACCAGACCTGCATCCTGAGCAGCGCTTATTGCACCGATCGCCATGAGATCATTCAATGCCACAATAGCAGTAGGTCTATATGGACGTTGGATCAATTCCATGGCTCTTTCATAGCCGCCTTTCTCGGTCAGGTCTCCGGTCAGCACATCCTGTTCTCTCAAATCAATACCATGAAATCGCAGCCCTTCGCGTAATCCTTGCATACGATGGGTAGCGAAGGTATATTCCATGGAGGGAGCGATACAGCCAATGTGAGTGTGCCCCAGTTCCACTAAATAATCCGCGATCATCTGCATTCCGACGTCGGAATTTTCATCAACATAGGGCATATCATCCATGCCCGGTACACGCCCAAAAGCCACAAAGGGAAAACCAATGCTATTGAGATATTGAATGCGGGCATCATCAACACGCGTACGCACAATAATGAACCCATCCACGCGATTGCTCTGCACTTCGTATTGATAGGTGCGTATTTCTTTTTCTCCTGGAGGGCAGGTTGATACAAGAAGATCATAGCCATGATCCGCAGCCTTATTGCCAATACCAGCCAAAAATTCGCTGAAGAAGGGATCGGAAAAACGGGGGCCGAAAGTTGGAAGAATAAAACCGATCGTGTCGGTCGATTTTTGTCTTAGCAGTTGCGCCTGTCGATTGGCAACATAGCCCATTTCTTGCGCGGCTTTGCGAACCAATTCCTTCGTTTCAGGGCTGACATCATCATAATCATGCAATGCCCGTGAAACAGTTGTAATTGACTTCCCTACTTTTTCGGCAATATCTCGGATGGATGTCGTCATGGTTTTCTCATTTTACTTACCAAAACGTTTTGGATATAGTTTCATTGTAAACCAAAACGTTTTGGTTTACAAGCGAAAAGTCTTAAATTTTTTCAAAAGGCATGTTATTTATCACCCGCCTGATTGAATGAGGTGGAAAATTTTTATTCATCCTCGGGAGAATAACAACTGAACGATCGAACGACGAAAGGAAAGGAAAATTTAAAAAGGTCCCAGCCACGATGTGGCTGAGACCTTTCTGTTACGCATTTTGTGGTGGTTTAATGATGGTAAAAATCAGGTTCAATAGAATACCAAGCATGGCACCGGTCGCAATAGCCGGCCAACCTTCCGGGAAGATGGATTGCAGCAGCGGGATGGGCAAGAATCCATTCGGGAAACCGATGTGACCGCCGATCCCCACGATGAAAATGACCGCACCAATCGCCAGATTTCTGGGGTCGAACATATCCACTTTTTCCTCGATCATCAGTGCGATACCCTGCATGCCGATCACCCCAAAAAGATAGATGGATAAACCGCCTGAGACCGCAGTAGGAATGCTGCGCACGACTCCGCTCAGGATTCCGCTGAAGGAGAGCAGGATGGCAATGACTGCGGCGCAAACCAGTGAATAACCTGAATAATTCTGGGTAATGACCATCAGGGAATTGTTTTCACCGTAGTTCGTTCCTGCAGCTCCCCCCAATAAGCCATTGACTATATCCCCGATGCCATCCAACACCAGGTTGAAACCCACATATTTGCTTAAACCAACTTTCTCCCTGCCTTTTCGTTCAGCTAACTTATCCACGTACAGCCCGATCTGGTATAAATGGGCAGTGGATTCGGGTATGGTTGCGATCGCCATGACTGCTATGCTCGCAATGGCTGTAAGGGAAAGTTCATTTGTGAAGGAAGGCAAAGTAACGTGAGGGACCATAAAAAACTGCGCCTGGGTAATGGATGTAAAATCAACCAATCCAAGGGGAATAGCCACAACGTATCCGGTTACAGCTCCTAATAAAATAGGCAGCATGCCGATGAATCCCTTCCCACGCAGATAAACCGAATAAAAGATGGTCGACATCAACGTTATAAAAGCCACCAACAACCACGTCCCATTATCAGTCACACCACTGCTTACACCGGTGGCATCATTCAGCGCAACAAGCCCCAGAGAAAATCCGATCACACATGCCACCGAGCCTGTCACGATGGGAGGAAGGAATTTTTTAATGACTTTCTGCCCGCCTCCATAGTGGATTAATAAACCCACCAGGATATTGATGACGCCGGTGCAGACGATGCCTGCTTGAGCAGTGCGGATGAGCTCATCGGATGCCACCACCCCATACTGTGCTTTCGTGATCGCCAAAATTGCCGCAATATAGCTAAAGCTTGAGCCATAATACAAAGGGATAAAGGTGCCGACCTTGAGTTTCGATAGGATCAATGCTACCAGGGTCGCCACACCGGATGCCAGCAGAACCGTGTTGATATGAAACCCAACCAGGATAGCAACCAGCACCGTAGCCGGAAACATGGTCAGTACATGCTGCAGCCCCAACAGCAGCATTTTGCCGAATGGCGGTCTGTCATTAGGAAGATAATAATTGTTTTTTTGCTTTTCGTTCATTTTTCACTCCTTAGGTTAATTTTTGATAAAAAAAGACCCCCGATAAAGGGGGTCTTTTTTAACAAAGAGAAAAAGTCAGCAAGTCCGTGCCTATCAGCACGTTGAGATGGTTAAAATTGGTTTTTTTCTTCATGTGTTCTCCTGCCGACAAAACTGTCTGAATATATCACAGGGAATCCTATCTGTAAATGGTCTGGACAACTTTTAATCTTAAAATTTCTTGTGCTAAAGGGACAATATTCTTATTAATGAAAAATTTCAACCACAAGTCATCGCGCTCCCTTCTCCCCTGATAACCTGTAAGGGTAGATGGTATATTCCTTTACCGGGTGTACCCCTTAAAGTCAATGTTAGAATTGCAAAAAAAGGAACTTTAATGAGCAAATCTAATCTCGGGGAGCAAAATTATGAACCCTTCGCTGAACGCTACGCACAATCGATCACCCACAAACCACACAACGCCTATTACGAACGCCCTGCCACCCTTTCTCTGCTGCCCGATGTCCACGGCAGTCATGTGCTGGATGCAGGCTGTGGATCAGGGCTTAACACAGAGTGGCTGCTCGACCACAGCGCCACTGTCACTGCGGTAGATGCCACTCCAAAATTTGTGCAAATGACCCATGAACGCTGCCAAGGAAACGCAACCGTCTTTCAATGGGATCTGCAGCAACCACTCATCTTTGCCGAAGATGAAAGCTTTGACCTTATCCTGTGTTCACTGGTGTTGGATTATATCGAAAATTGGGTCCCGTTATTTCATGAATTTCACCGTATATTAAAACCTGCTGCGTTTTTTGTTTTTTCATGCGGACATCCGGCATCTGATTTTTATCGCGAGTGGCAACAGGATGATTACTTTGCAGTGACACTGCACGCAAAAGAATGGCAAGGGTTCGGTGAACCGTATCCCATCATCCATAGCTACCGCCGCCCTATGCAGTCAATCATTAATAGCTTGATCCAAACTCAATTCGAGATCGAAACATTTCTGGAAACCCAACCTTCTCCCGATCATATCAATGATCCGGCTCATGAGAAGATCTACCAGCGTTTGATGCGCGAACCTTGTTTTCTCCATATTCGCGCAGTGAAAAGATGAATTTTCGCGCTGCGTCAATTTCATCAATGTGCTAGAATTGATCGGGTTGGAGGGAACTTTTATGAATCGAGATACAACCAAAAAAATTGTAACAACCGCGCTTCTGGCTGCCATTGCTGTGCTGCTGGGCGCCACGCACTGGGGGTTCATACCTTGGGTCGGGGGGGTATCCCTGACGATCATGCAAATCCCGGCGATCATTGCTGCTGTGTTGGAAGGACCTGTTTCTGGAGCAATTGTTGGATTGATCTTCGGTATTTTCAGTATGACCCAGGCAGCCATTGCACCGAGTGGACCCACCGATGTTTGGTTCACCAATCCCATCCTATCGGTACTGCCGCGTATCTTCATCGGTCCAGCTGCATGGGGAATTTACCAGATTTTGAAACGCTGGAAAGTGGTTGGATTATTCGTAGCAGGCGCTGTCGGCAGCTTGACCAACACTGCTTTGGTTCTGCTGGTAATCGGACTGCTGGGGTATTTACCATGGGAAGTACTGGGGGGTATAGCTGTGGCAAATGGTCTGCCGGAGATGATCGCATCAGCCCTGATAACCCCAGCAGTGGTGGGAGCCTATTGGCAGATTCCTGGTAGAAAAAAGGGTTCTGACCTTGAAGATAAAAAAAGCGGTTCTTGAACCGCTTTTTAGAAATTAATTGCCGGCGCGCCCACGCCCGCTGGGTTGCTTGGTGATGATCTGCTGGTAGCTTTCCTGATCCAGATACAGTGGTTCATACGTAACGCCTACCTGTCGCGTCAGCTGCCCCGTGAAGGACCGCAGATGATTCTCAGAACCGAACATCAGGTTGGAATACACATGAACGATATCAGCTTTATCCGTATTTTGGATAGCATCCTGTAGATCAAGGATATCCACTTCTTCAATCAACGCGCCTACCCTGAGAGCCTCTTCAAGGCTGCTCTGCCCCCGCGACACCAGGGTATCGTACAACTGCTGCAGATCGCTATTAATGAACTCCCCGGCATTTGTTTGCGCAGCAGGGTCATCCAAATCATAGGCTGCCAGCAGTTCTAAAATAGAGTCCATATGATTCTGTTCACTCTGCGCAATAGATTGGAACACCGGTAAACCCCATTGGCTATACAGAGAAGCATAGATATCGCGCGCCATTTTTTCCTCTTCTCGCATGAAGAGCAAATCAGCAATCTCCGCATCGGTTAATTTGGCATCCGTCGGATGGAATAATCCCTCCCCACTGGAAGGGTATTCTTGGTGAACTTCAGCACCCTGATAAGCACCATTTCGTCCAACGTTATTTTCAGTGTGCACCACCGGTACATTACCCTGGTAATTCCCTCCCGTTTGTGCACTGCAAGCCACAGATAAAAAAGCCATGGCTGTCACAGCTATGGTGATCAAAAAATATTTTTTTGTTTTCATGATTATCCTTTCGAACTAAGGATAACAAGCACATATTAGGAAATTGTCAGGAAGACATGAATTTTTTATGAATTTTAACAAGAAAAAATAAAAATTCATTGGAACTAAAAATAAAGAATAGCCGCAGCCAGAATGATACCCGTCACGATGAACACAACATCTTTGCCAGTCACCTGGTATTCGTAATAATGGCTGCGTTCGGGCATAACACCATACGCGCGGCAAAGCATGGCGTCTGCGGTTCGTTCTGCCTGTTGCAGCGTGGAAAGAAAGAGCGGCACGATCATTGGCAGCACCAGGCGGATGCGGTTGAATACTCCCCCACTCCCTTTATCCCACGTTGCGCCGCGCGATGCCTGTGATTTGGCTATCTGCTCCATACGAATCGCCAGGAGCGGTAGAAAACGCAACATGATCTGCAACACCATCACCAGGGAATCAGTTTGTATGCCCACCACTCGCAAGGGTCGCAGTAATAGTTCAAGTCCATGGTTCATCTCCAGTGTAGAGACAACCGAAGTCATTAATCCCAGCATGAGTACCAAGCCAACGAAGCGCAGCACCATCCGCATGGCATTGGTGAGAGCTGTATCATATAGATGCAGGAATTGCCACTCCCATAGCATTGTAGATTGCTGTGTTGGACGATACAGGAAGATTTGAAGGATAAACAGGAGCAGAATAAAAGGAAGAACGCTGCGCATGGTACGCAAACTGGGCAGCACAGAAATATGCGCCAACCAGAATCCCAGCAAACCCAGCAACACCCCCAGCAGCAGACCAGACAATGAGCTCGTGAATGTCAAAGCAATAATAAGTATTACGAAGAAAAGAATCTTGAAGCGGGCATCCCTCTGGTGGAAATAGGATGTCCCCGGTACATAGTACCCGATCCCTATCGCCCGCAAATACTCAAAGGACTGCATTGGAATCCTCCTGTGCACTCCGTCTCAACCAGAAAATGATCTCCTGCCAGTCAACCACGTCGAGGGGTATCTGCCACCCACGCCCGCGTAAAACATTCCCCACCCGTATCTCTAATGGAATATCCATTCCCCAAGATGCCAGCTCGTGTTGTTTAAAAAGGTCCGGCACTGATCCATCAAATACAAGCCTGCCCTGGTGCAGTACCAGCACGCGCCTTGTAAGCGCCAACAGGTCACGCATATTATGGGTGCTCACAAGAAAGGTCTTTTCTTGCTGGTCTAAGGTATTCACAAAATCCAGCATATCTTGATGAGTTGCCGGATCTAATCCTGCAAAAGGCTCATCCAGCAGCAGCATACCGGGTTGTACAACCAGGTAAGAAGCCAGTGCCACGCGTCGCTTCTGCCCGCCACTAAGGCTGTGCAGTGGGCGATCAACAAATTCCTCAAAATCCAATCCAACGGTCTGCATGGAAGTGCGTACCAAATCGCGTAATTTCCCACGATAACCCAACATACGAGCTGCATACGCAATTTCATCCCCCACATATGTTTCAAAGAATTGCGCTTCAGGATTTTGAAAAACCAATCCAATCTGCTTACGCAATTCTCTGACATCTAGGTCAGGAGCGGAAAGGTCATATCCAAAACTTTCAACAATACCTTGCTGTGGTCGCAGTAAAGCATTGACATGTTGCAGCACGGTTGATTTTCCCGAACCGGTCTGCCCAATCAACCCCACCGTCTTCCCTTGCGGAAGGGAAAAAGAAAGGTCCTCGAGTGCGGTATGTGCCAGAGGAGTATCCAGCATATAAGTATGCGATACATGACTGAAACGGACCAGTTCGTGAGATCCGCCATCAATCTTCGTGTGCAGCGACTGAGATCGCGGTAACGCTGATGTATGCATCGGGGTGGACTGCAAGGCTGTTAGTAGATCCTCTTCGTTCGTATAAAAGGATGCCAGCTCGGGGAAAATACCCCGCAGTTCACGTGCGACATGGAGCAGGAACGGGACGCCAAGGCGCAGCTGATGTAACGCTCTTTCATCTTGAAAGATCGCCCTTGGCTCCCCATCCATTACCAGTCGCCCGTCATGCAGAACGAGCACGCGCTCTGCATTCAATACCTCATCCAGATCATGGGTAATGTGAAGAACAGTAAAACCCTGCCGGTTCAGATTATGCATCAACCGCAGCAAGTCTTTCCGTGAAGATGGATCAAGCATGGTGGTGGTCTCATCAAATATCAAGCAGTCCGGCTGCATCGCCAGCACACCTGCCAGAGCAACGCGCTGTGTTTCACCTGCCGATAGCAGATACGTTTGCCTGTCCTTAAGATGTGCAGCGCCGCACAGCGCCAGACTGCGATCGACCCGCGCAAGAATCTCCGATCGCGGTAGGGAGAGATTTTCCGGACCGAACGCCGTATCTTCTTCAACCAGAGAAGCTACGATCTGATCGCGCGCATGCTGAAAGACCAACCCGATACGAGAGAAAACGTTCGCCTGGCGGCTGCGATCAGTGGTAGGATACCCCATCACCCGCACTTCTCCCGCATCTGGAAGCAGCAATCCGTTCATCAATTTTGCCAGGGTGGTCTTCCCTGAGCCATTAGTACCAATGATCGCCACGTATTCCCCTGAAGCTATCGAGAAGGATACATCCTGCAAAGCATGGATGCTGGGACCTGTGGAAAGGTGGTAGGAAAAACTGACATGATCAAACTGTAAAATGGTTTTCATAAGTTGGAAAATCCATTCTAACATTGAAAAAAGGCATTGAATACTGAATTCAATGCCTTTTTACATGAAAAAGCGAATGATTAATTATCTTTCGTCGTCAGAAATCTCCTCATAATCGTCAAAATCCATCATTGGATAATCTAACTCGATGGGATCTAACCAGACCACTTCGAGTTCTGCACCACAGGAATCACATACTACCTGTTTCCCTACGCGGGGTTGTGAACCAACATTGACCTCACTTCCGCAATCTGGGCACGCTGCCGTTTTCATCTTTTTCCTATCTCCTTTTAGATGACTTGTGTTTACCATCCATCTATGGTAATGGATTTTATTGCGGGCAATAGTACACCACTTTAATTAAAATGAAAAGATATGAATTTCCTTGTTTTTAGTCCCTTTTCTTTCCTCAGGTGAAGGTAAAAGCATTAAAATCATAGAGATATCAAATCAATTTATATAGTAACGAAAACGGACTATGAAAAAAAACACCATCAGTATTAGAAACCTGAACGACCTTATCAACTCGATTCAAAATCATGCCAATGAAGTTTGCAAGACACAACTTTCTGGCAACCCAGGTGTGGCATATCCTCAAAAAAGCCTGCGCGAGGAGATCTCTAACAACATCGAGCGCGTTGAACAAAACTGCCATAATTTTTCGTGTTATCCCGCCGACATGACCGATAGTTCCTACCGTGCTTATCTATGGCTGGTATTTCTCAGTAAAGAGCATAATCTTGAGCAACATCTTGCTTTTCTTCACCATTTCCTCGAAAGATGGAAAGCCGAATCCAGAAAAGCAGTCTCAGTAGACCTCTATAACAGCGCCATGGTTTTTCAATGTAAATCCAGTCGCCAGAATACGCACGTTACCCTTAACGAAGGTTTCATCAAATCCACACCTGCTGAAGTGGAAACACTGCTTGCATGCTGCCTGCACTCCACTCAAAAGAATTTGGGTGAGCTGCGCTCGATCAGCCGAGCAGCGTCTTATCAACGCATCATGGCAGCCATGTGGCAGCATACCCCCCAATCTAGTATGTCAACCAAAGGTGAATACTACGATCTCCTTTCACTGTTCCATGCTATTAACCGTGATTATTTTCATGGGACTATGAAAGCTCCTCGCTTAAGATGGGGTGGAAAGAAAGCCACCCGCCGCTTGGGATATTATCATCCCGACAGCGATACCATCACCATCAGCCCCTTTCTTGACCAAAGATCCATCCCGTCCTACGTGATGGAATATGTGCTTTACCATGAAATGCTGCATAAAAAATTAGGGCTCAAAGAAGTGAACAGCTACCGCATAGCACACACCGCTCAATTCAAACAACTCGAGCACAATTTTAATGCCTACCAGGATGCGGAAGCTTTTTTAAAAAGTCTTCAAAAAAGATAGGCGTTTTATTAAAACCACAGATTCATGCCCATTTCAACGCAAAATATTGTACAGTACAAGTAATTGATGCAAGCATAAGGAGGATAATTTCTGTGAGAAATCAATACAAGCTCAAGCAAATCCTGTGGATCAGTTTGTTTTTCCTGTTGGTTTTTACCCCCATAGGAGTGCTCATCGCAGGACCAGCACCATCATCCAGCCGTTCGGTTTGGTTGGATTTTTCAGTCGGATTGGGTTTTGTGGGTCTGGCACTGATGGCAGTACAGTTTGCTCTTACAGCCCGTATCAAATGGTTGAAAGAACCTTTTGGCAGTGACCTTATCTATCATTTTCACCGGCAGATTTCTATCGCTGCATTTTTCTTGATCCTTGCACACCCTATTAGCCTCTTCATCCTGGACGCACGTTATCTACGTCTCTTAAATATCTTCAGTGCACCATGGCGCGCAAGAGCCGGCGTTTTTTCGGTCATTCTTCTTATCCTGGTCGTAATCTCATCAGAATACCGCAAGAAAATGAAAATACCCTATGACTTGTGGAAATTCTGGCATGGCATTCTCACCACACTGGTCGTCGCAACAGCCCTCCTTCACATATTCCTGGTGGGAAATTATGTAAGCCTCCCGTTGACACGCATGATCTGGATCGTATATTCGGTTTCTTTTATCGCATTATTAAGCTACACACGCATTATTTATCCCTTGAAACTGATGCGCAATCCTTATGAGGTCATCGCGCTTAATGAGGAACGTGGAGACAGTTGGACCATCCGATTACGTTCTACCAAAGGACGCTCTCTTCCTTTCCAGCCCGGGCAATTTGCCTGGATCACCGCCTGGAAGACCCCATTTTCAGACAGCGAGCACCCCTTTTCCATCTCATCCAGCGCTGAAAGACCAGAGGAGATCGCACTCACCATCAAAGACCTAGGGAAATTTACCTCCACCATCAAACAAATGCAGCCCGGACAGAAGATCTATGTGGATGGTGCTCATGGCTCCTTCAGCATAGATCGCTACCCTGCAGCACAAAAACTGGTCTTTATTGCAGGTGGAATCGGCATCACCCCCATCATGAGTATGCTGCGCAGCATGGCAGATCGCGGTGATAAACGTCCGGTTAAGCTTTTCTACAATAATCGTGATTGGGATTCGGTTACCTTCCGCGAGGAGATAGCAGCAATTGAAAAGAAAATCGATCTGCAAGTCATCTATACTCTTGAAATTCCCCCACAGGCATGGGATGGTGAACAGGGCTATCTGACCGAAGATATAATACGAAAATACCTGCCACTAAATTGGATAGGGCAGCAAACAGAAATTTTCATGTGCGGTCCACAGATCATGATGGAGATTGTAGAAAGACAATGCCAGAATTTGGGTTTCAACGACAAGCACATCCATTATGAGCTGTTCAATTTTGTGTGAAGGAGGATAACAGCATGCGTTTCAGAAATGCAAAACGATTGGTTTATATGATCTTCATTATGGCTATTCTGGCAGCTCTGCTGTTTGCCTTCCGCGGTCAATTATCCTAAGATTGGCGCCATCACTAACCTGACCAGCAGTGAAGCCAGGATCGCGACCAGCAGAGTGATCCCGATAATCGCGAACATCTTTTTGGTTCCCAATTCCTTACGAATTGCAATCAGAGTTGCCAGGCATGGCACATAAAACACCACAAAAATCGTATAAGTGAGCATTTGCGCCTGGGTGAGCACCTGACTAAAATTCATACTGCCCAGAGCCTGCCCAAGCATCACCAACGACAATTCTTTGCGAAGTATTCCAAAAATGAGCGGGGTTCCCACCTGAGATGGGAGCCCGAGCAGCCATGTAATGGGTCGGAAGAGCACATCAGTGAATTGAGACAACTGGTAGTAATTCATCACCGCCAGGACAATGCTGCCGAGGATAAGCAGAGGCCAGGCTTCTACAATGAATTCACGAATACGCAGCCAGGCTTTTGCTGTAACCGTGCGCAACGATGGCATGCGATAGACGGGCATTTCAAGGATTAAACCGGGAGAATCTTCAGGGAGAAAACGGGTAATAATGCGCCCGGTCAGAGCGATAACCACAATATTGAGAAAATAGATGCCCACACCATACGCTGGACCAAGATAGAAAGCAGCCAGACCGAAGATCACCGCCATGCGTGCTGAACAGGGCACCATGCTGGATAACAAGGAGGCTAGAAAACGATCGCGTTTATCCTCCAGGATACGGGTCGACATGATTGAAGATACATTACAACCGTAGCCGAGAATGAAAGGCACCACCGCTTTTCCATGCAGCCCCATACGATGCATAAGAGAATCCATCAAAAATGCAATCCGGGGAAGATATCCCACATCTTCTAGAAATCCAAGCCCCACCTGGAATGGCACCAGGTAGGGCAGCACGATCGCCAACCCACCCGTGAACCCCTGCAGTGCCCCTGAAAGGATTTGTGCCAGCAACCCCTTTTCCCCTAACGCGGCGAGCAGTTTCACATTCAATTGATCGGCAAATATCATCAAGGGTTCTTCAATGATGCCGCCCACCGCATTCACTCCCCAGAAGAAAAGGAACATGATAATAATTAAAAAAACATACCCGAACACCGGATGAAGGAGGTAGTCATCCAGACGGTCGCGGAAAGAAAGCCCTTGTTTTGTTTTCTTAAGTACCTGGTCACTCAGTTTCAATGCCAAGTCGTGACGCTCTTTGCTGACCAACCAAACAGCCTGCCTGCCGGTGATATGGCATAATTCATCCACCGAACTCTGGATCTCGTTCTCAATTCCGGGGATCGCATCTGAAACCTGGTGGATGAGCTGTGGGTCCCCCTCTAAGAGTTTGAGGGCGAGCGCTTCGCTGCCAACCGGAAGATGCACCGATACAATTTTCTCCGTTAACTTCTTAATGTGTGTTTCCAATTCTGGAGAATAAGTCTGCCGTACTGCTGGCTTCTTCTCTCTTGCAAGATTGAATGCACTGGCAAACACATTGCGCACACCCTGCCCTTTGGTTGCAATAACAGGCAGCACCGGGATATGAGTAATCCGCGCCAGTTTTTCACCATCAATTTGCATCCCCTGCCGTGTCGCTTCATCCATCATATTGACCGCTAACACAACAGGTCGCTTCAATTCCAGCAGCTCCAGGGTCAATGCCAGCCCCTGTGCAAGATGAGTGGCATCCACCACATTGATAATGGCATCCACCTCATTACTCACCAGGTAATCCAGCACCACTCTTTCAGCAGGATTGGTTCCCAATAAAGAGTAGGTACCTGGCAGATCCACCAATTCCACTACATCTCCCAGCACCCGCACTTTTGTTTCGGTGAAGGTCACGGTTGTACCAGAAAAATTACCTGTGGCAGCCTTGTAGCCCGCCACCTGGTTAAACAGGGTACTCTTGCCACAGTTTGGTTGCCCTACCAAAGCAAAGCGCATCAGATCTCCTCCACCAGAATATGGCGTGCCACGTTGCGCCCGATGACGATCTCTCGCCCATCCACTTCTATCAATAAAGGACCGTGAAAGGGCGCCATGCGGATGATGCGGGCAGTATTTCCGGGTAGAAAACCCATCTGCATAAAATTCCGCTGCATCCCCCAACCGCCGTGAAACCCAATGATCCTGACCCAAGTACCGTTCTTTACTTGAAGAAAATTCATTGGGTTAGTATATACTAATAAATTTTAATGGTCAATATTTAGAGAAGAATTTAGAAAAGAATTTAGAAATTTATGAGATTTCTTCGATTTGAGCAGGAAGGACAAAGCGTTTTCGGTAGCGAGCCACTAACCCAAAAACTACGAACTGCAATAAAACGAACACGATAGCTGAAAACTGGTCATAATAAAAAACCAGCATATAAATTCCACTGATTGAAACCAATAAGGTTGTGTAAGCGATTCTGATGGCAGGGATTTCTTTACCAATACGTATTAAAAAAGCGCTACCCAACAGGAGAATCCCCACCATTACCTCACCGATCAAACGCAACAGCAAGAGAATACTGCTTTCAGACAGTAACGGCAGCTGTGTGTTGATCAATTCAGCCCACAATCCTGAAAGGATGGCGTGATCATTGGAAAAAGTGATAGAAAGAAAAGGATATATGATAGCGATGACACCCCACAATATCATGGCTGTCATAACCAACCTACGAAAAGTTTTCTGTGGAAGATGTTTTTGCTCGAATTTTTCGCATTTCCCCTTTAACCGGTCAAAAAAATCCGCGTGATGTTCCACAAGATGCACCTGCTCACTGTGGATGAAATCTTGTATGGATGAGAAGAGAGCAACGTATTCATGATTTGCATCTAAAGCTTGCGCTTGATCTATCAGATCTAAAACCCGCTTTTTTTCCACGTCGGAGAGATCTCTATCCAGATATTCTTCTAACAACGCCAGAACTTCATACAGCATGGAACGTGCATTTTGTTTTCGATGAGATCGAACCATCATATAGATCCACAATGTGATCAAAAAGAAAGCATATACAATGGGTGCCGCGGCAGGATAAAAATAATCATTGCTTTGGGTTATGAATTTTCCTACTTCATCAATGAAGAGTCCCATCCCGATGCCAGCGAAGATAGCACTGAGATTTAACACACGACGATTGGCGAACAACAAGGGCAGCAAAGCGGCTACCATCAGGAACAAACCACCCCACAAAACATGAGCAAAGTGCAGCTCAGCATTGCCCAACTGTGGGTAATCGCTCAGTTCTAAGAAAAAACGCGTAAGAGAAACCGAAGCAGAGAGACAGAGCAGTACGATGAGAATATAGCGTTCAGCGCCAATTCTGCGAACCAGCTGCCGAATCGGTCGGTCAACTATCTTTCTCACCCGCACCCCTTATAGTTTTGGCAGGACGATGCTTTGCTGCGCTTGATACTTCCCTTTTTTATCCGCATAGGATGTCTCACAAACACTATCTCCTTCAAAGAACAATACCTGCGCAATTCCCTCGTCGGCATAGATCTTGGCTGGCAGCGGAGTGGTATTGGAAATTTCAAGAGTTGCATAGCCTTCCCACTCCGGTTCAAAGGGAGTGACATTGACGATAATACCGCAGCGGGCGTAGGTGCTTTTCCCAACACAGATGGTCAGCACGCCACGTGGTATATGAAAATATTCCACCGTACGAGCCAGAGCAAAAGAATTGGGCGGAATGATGCAAAACTCCCCCTGGAAATCGACCATGGAATGGATATCGAATTTTTTCGGGTCCACAACTGTTGTATAGACATTAGTAAAAATCTTGAACTCATCCGCTACACGGATGTCATAACCGTAGGATGAAAGACCATACGAAATCTTGCCATCGCGTACTTGACCATCCACAAATGGTTCAATCATCGCCTGTTGTTGTGCGTACTCACGTATCCTGAAATCCGGTAATAATCCCATGTTTTCTCCTTTGTTCATTTCTTTTTTACCATCCACTTACAAAAAAGATGTCTTCCAATAATTCCTGCCGCTCCTCGGGCAGCATCAAACGTGGGCGAGCCATATCCACGAACATAATGGTGATCAGGTCCGCACTGATAACACGCCCATCGTAGATCACATAGCGGTCGATAAAAGCCTGGCGCTGGGCATATCCTTCTCCATACTGGTCAAAGAAAAGATTGCCCAAACCATAATGCAAGAAAGCACCGCGATAGAACTCGAAAGCATGCGGTTGGTGTGCCTGGCTGCCACTGACGATTGCTGCACCTGCCTCAGCCACCTGATGAAAATCGGGTACAAGGTAGGGGCTAGCTGCGTAATCATAATATTCCACATGTTGAAAGGTCACTACCGGAATATAGCCATTAGCTTTGACATCTTTGATTTGTTCGGTCATGACCTGCATGTCACAGTGTACCGCCCCCGGATAATCAATATCCGCGGTAGCATACCCTTCAGGTTTAGCATTGCAGCCAATAAAAGCGATCTTGTTGCCATTATGTTCAAAATAGGCAGGCTGCTGTCCTTCTTCAAGGTTGCGTCCTCCCCCATAATATTTCCAGCCACGTTGATCATATAGATCAAGCGTGTACAACATAGCATCCGCTCCCCAATCGCGGAAATGGTCTCCGGTCAGTTCAACCACATCTGTACCCACTGAATCCAACAAGTTAATGTATTCAGGTTTACTGCAGAAAACAAGATTTTCGTCATTGGCAGTATTATAAAAAGGGTTAGGGCAAGATTCTGTAAAGGGGATCTCGTTGCTAATGTGAGTAATATCCGCAGCGCGCAGTATATCCCCGATATCCAATGCCGGGTAGGTCATACCGTATTTTTCCATCATGTATGCGGTGCCGCGCACCAGGGCAGTAACGCCCGTCATGGCAATGGTGGTAATCTTACCGTCATCCCGGTTGGTAGCCGGAGCCAGTGAAACATCGGATACCCCCATCCGCTCGGAAAAACTCTGCAAATCTGTAGTTTTCCCCAGCAATGAAAAGGTGACCGTCAGGGCATACGTGGCGGGGGAAAAATCATCATTCATTGGAGAGACCGAATCAATTGCGATTACCTTCCAACGGGTTTCAAGATTATCGAATGGGATGATCGCCCAAGCACCATCCTCGCTCCAGGCGGTGGCAAGCAAGCTATTTGCATCCGTCAATCTGACCGTTGTGCTGGATGGCGCTCCCCACACCTTTTCAAAAATAGCTTTGGTATTACCGTCTACCAGCAGCGATCGAAGAGGCAAATTTTCCTCCAACTCCCCCTGCCATATTTTCTTCAATTGTTGAGCGGTAATCGAATCTGTAACGGTGGGAAATGGGGCAGCCAACGCGTAAATCCATTGGCTGACCGGCAGATCTCCGCCCACATCCATCCAGATATCCGCTTCTGCTTGCGTGCCTACCAGGTTCACCCCTGTGGGCAGGTTCAGTTGTTCATGGATCTGTTCAGGAAGATAGGGTGCCAGCCATAAGGAATAATTCTTTTGCTCTGGCGTAGCGGTCGGTTCTACCAGTACCTGCATTGCCTGTGCCACTTCAGCTTGTGGTGCACACGCAGCCAGAAAATTCATTAAAAATATAAAACTTAGATAAACTCCACATCCTTTTTTCATGCAGCTATGCATCCTTAGATCAAGGTTATTTGTGACCGTTCGGTGACATGCTTTGCCACCCGCGTAAGTATAGCTTCTTTTTCGAGCTTTAGCGATTCCAACTCGCTCTGGAAATTCGAACAGGTTTTTTCATCCTCCAAGCTTGCAATATTGATACTCACATTGGCAGCCGCTGCCGTTAGCCCTGCCGCGGCAAGATGAGCCGCCGTGGCAGCATCCGTGATGGCATTCAGGTTGCCACTTGCTACCGCGTTTTCCGCCAGATGCATTACTTCCAGCGCTTTCTTTGCAGTTTCCAGCGGTACTGTGGCTGCATCCAGGGTCGCTTGCTGTATTGCAATACGACGCACTTCCATTTGTTCTTCGGAATCTTTGGGTAATTTGAAGGCATTCATGACCGTTTCAAAGGCTGCTGCATCCTCCCTCACCGCATTTTGCAGCTGCTTTCGTAATTGCTCAGCTTGTTCAATGAGAGCCCACATCTGTGGTTCTACCGTTTTATATTTACTTTTACCAACGGTCAAGCGCGCCACCATCGTTACCAACGCCGCAGCTTCAGCGCAGGTCCAGGCTGCCGCCGAGCCGCCACCAGGTGTAGGGCTGGAACTCGCCAGTGCATCCAAAAAAGTATTTTCTTCTGAACTCTCATGTGATACTGGTTCTGAAGAAGGAGCCATCAGTTTATTTTCCAGAATTTGGTGATCGTCATACTGGTCCAACTGTAAATACCACACCGCCGCATCGGTGAGCGCTTTTTGCGGGATCAAACCAACCAATTCACTATGGTGTACCGCTACCCCATATCGCGCTGCTTCCCGCCGGACGAATTCCACAACTTGCGCAATGGGCGTCTTTTGGAAATTGGTCAAATTCATCGAAACCTGCGCCCGACCTTCCACCAGCACCCCCATAGCTTTTACGAAACGAAAGCCACCCGATGAATGCCGCACCTGCCTAGCGATCTTTTTGGCAATGCTCACATCGTCTGTGGTGAGATACACATTAAACGCGATGAGGGGATAACGCGCCCCAATGACGGTTGCCCCCGCCTTACCCATTGCAGAGGGACCAAAATCCGGCTTTCTCTCCGGATTGGTACAAATCTCTTCCTTCAAACCCTCATATTGCCCGCGACGGATATCCTCCAGGTTGACCCGGTCAGGTCGGGTGGCAGCTTCTTCATATAAATAGACAGGGATATTCAATTCGTCAGCCACCCTGCTTGCCAGCCGGCGGGCAATCTCCACACATTCACGCATATCCATCTCGCGGATGGGCACAAAGGGCACCACATCGGTTGCCCCAATGCGCGGGTGCTCCCCCTGATGCACATCCATGTCGATCAAAGCTGCTGCTTCCCGAATGCCTTCAAAGACACCCTGTTCGACCGCCTGCGGTTCCCCCAAGAGGGTAAGAACAGTACGGTTATGATCCGTATCAGAATGGCGATCCAGAATCTGTACACCCGGCACAGCCAGGATGGCAGCCGCGATCTTTTCCACCACCTCGGGGCGGCGGGCTTCAGAAAAATTGGGGATGCATTCTACCAGTTGTTTGCTCATGTGTTTTCCTCGTATGGGAAGATTATAAACCGTGATGTTAAGGAGAAAAAGCCCGCTTATCCATACCAGGCTGGATTTTATTCCCTTCTTTGTGATGTGATGAACAGGGAACGATTCTTACATGCTGCTTGCCCTGCAGCCCGCTATTTTTTATAATGAAGGTACCATGTGCGGAAGATTTACCATCACCCTTGAACCGGCAGCCTGGCAGGAAGAATTTGACCTGCATACTATCACTGTGGATTGGAAGATCAACTACAACACCGCTCCCACCCAGATGGTGCCGGTGGTGATTGATGCGCAATCCCGATCCATCGAAATGATGCGCTGGGGATTGATCCCTTTTGGGGCAAAAGACGAGAGCACCGGCAACCGCCTGATCAACGCGCGCGCCGAAACCTTGCAGGAAAAACCCTCTTTTCGGAATGCATTCCAACAACGACGCTGCCTGATCCTGGCGGATGGCTTCTATGAATGGCAGAAAGGCTCCACCGCCAAAGCCCCGAAAGTGCCGTATTACTTCCACCTGCGCGATCATAAACCATTCTTCTTCGCCGGATTATGGGAAAGCTGGCGATCGGAAAAAGATGCCCCCGAAATCCATTCCTGCACCATCATCACCACCGCTCCCAACCCGCTGGTGAGTGAGGTTCATAACCGCATGCCAGCCATCCTCGATAAAAATACCTGCTGGGCATGGCTGGAGGAGAATGACACAAACCAGTTGCAAAAACTCCTGATGCCCTATCCGGCAGAATTGATGCAGTCATATCCGGTCAGCTCTGCCCTTAACAATCCCGCCATTAACAACGCGCAGAATATCCAACCATTGCGCTATTGATTTCTGCAAACTGGGGCACCAATTGCTTGACCGGTAGAAAATCAAATGTTAAAATACCTCTCTCTGCCCCCATCGTCTAGAGGACCAGGACGCAGCCCTTTCAAGGCTAAAACTGGAGTTCGAATCTCCATGGGGGCACAGCCAAGCAAAAGCCCACCAAGGGCTTTTTTTTATGAAAGGATCAATTTACAAAGCTTACTGCTCTCGTCAAAACAGGATGACATATCTTTAAATAAGGGCAACCTAATTCCAAGATTATTAACATGCAAAATATCATCAGGTTGTTCAGGGTAAGACCTGCGACTCAGCTCAGGATAATTTCAAGCTACAGTGAGTGTATCGTTCTGCATTTAAGTTAACATCAGAAAAATCTTGATCCGTTTCTCTGAAACCAATCTATACAAAAACACCTGACTTTT
>DMDF01000113.1 GCA_003446605.1 Anaerolineaceae bacterium | reverse complement strand
AGCCAGGCGAGCTGCTTCCATAGGATTAGAAGGTGCTACCATTCCGCACACCATCCCACGCATCTGCGCTCCGATCCATTCCGAATATGGGTTGAACCATGCTCCTGAATCAGGTGGGAATATTCCCATATTCAAATTACGCAGCGCTACCCATTCAGCAGACCAACCGAAGGGTATTTGCTTCACCCATTCCATGGCAATCGCTTCTGAAGTGATACCTGCCCCCATGCGGTTATAGGCATCCAGAAATGCCAGCTCATAAACCACATCATCATTGGTTGTTTCAGGTTCGGTGATATAGCTGTCGATCACTCCGTAGACCTGCGCTATGCGCTTGCCCGTGTAACCTTCGATGCAGGTGCCAAATGAGCCACCTGCCAGCTGCCCGATCCATCCTTGATGGATACGTTCCCGGTAAGATTCCTTCCAGGTGTTATCAAACGCCTGCCGGCTTCCATCTGCCATACAGTGCTGGATATCTTCCCATGTTTCAGGGTGCTTAAACTGATGGTAGACATCGTTGGGGTTAAGGGGAGCCTGTTTCAAGGCATGCAACACCCTTGCTGTGACTACGCGCAATTCGTCTATTTTCCCATCCGCATGCAAGCGCATTCCTTCTTCAAGCAGTTCTTCCGCCCCGCTAACATCATATCCCTTATTCCCCAAAGCCTGGGTCATCTCTACATACGGAATCTCTGGGGCTGACGATCCTGGTACTCGCGATGACCAGAATAGATCGATCAAGCCATCTCCATAAGGAGCTTCAAAACCTGCTTCATACCAGTTGCTTGATTCCACCCGACGGTCGATCGGAATTGCTCGAACTCGCATCTCGCGATCAATCTCCCACGCTTTTTTCATGAGAACTTCTCCTTTTTCTTCCGTGATGAATATACATACAACGCGATCAATGTAGCAATATAAGGCACCATAGATGTAAATTGGGAAGGTAGATACTGCTGCAACAGTAAACCCAACCCATCCGAAAATCCGAATATCAGTGATATCAAAGCAATTCCCCACGGGTTTCCGTTCACCAGGATAATCGCTGCCAGTGATATCCATCCTTTACCGGCTGACATGTTCTCCGAGAAAAGGGTTACATACCCCAGTGAAAGAAAAGAACCAGCCAACCCGCAAAAAATTCCGCATAGAATTACCGAAATGGTTCTGATACGATCTGAGCGTACTCCACTGGTATCCAAGCAATTTGTATTATACCCTGCCGCACGTAAGCGCAGCCCAAAACGGGTTTTATAGATCAAGTAATGGCACAGAATGGTTGCGATCAATCCCACATAGACCAGCAAATTATGCCCGCTTAGAATTTGACCCAACACCGGAATATCCTCAAGCAAGGGAATATCGATATCCGGGATCGGTACAATGCCCGGACTGGCAAACGCTCCCTTCACGCCAAAGATCTGCCGCAGCATATACGTGGTAGCCCCCAATGCAAACAGGTTTAATGCCACACCTGTTACAAATTCATCGGTTTTCAGTTTGACAGAAAAAAGGATAAAAATCAAAGCCATCAACAAAGATCCCAGGATGGCAAAAAGAATACCAACCACCCATGATTCAAAATAGTAAGAACCGAGCACTGCAAAAAAAGCACCTCCCAGCATCATGCCTTCCATAGCAATATTGAAAATACCGGCATAGTAGGTCATGGTTCCACCCAGAGCAGCCAGCAGAATGGGTGTGGCTCCGGTGATCATGCCATTGATGAGTCCGATGATGACATTCATTCCAGACCCTCCTTTGCTTTACGCCGTACTGCGATCTTATCCATCAGGATGTTGAAATACCCTCTACCTGCCACAACCACCAGCACGATCACAGCCTGGATAACCATGATGAATTCGCGCGGTACGTCGGTGATCAATTCCATCCCCAACGCCCCTGTTTGCAGGATGGAGAAGAATAACCCGTACAGCAGGGTAGCCAGGATACCGTTATTCGCCACCATGGCGATCATGACGCCATCCCAGGCATAATTTGCTCCCAGACCCTTCAGGAAGCGATGTGGACCAGCCATGACCACCAGCCCCCCGGCTAATCCAGCCAGAGCGCCTGTCAGCAACATTACTTTCAAATAATTCTTATCGATCTCACAACCACCCAATCGTGCAAACAGACTGTTTTGCCCTGCAATACGCCATTCATATCCTGCCACGGTTTTCTTCGAGATGAACCACACTGCAATGAATGCCAGGATCATCACAATGATATTTGTATTAAAATTACCAAATTCCGGCAGCCAACCATTGGGGTTAATGGCGGGTGTCATGGGAGAGTAGGCTTCCTTGTCAAATAACGGATAGGAAATCGCCCAATAAGTAAAGAAATCGGCAATCATATTCAACATCAAAGTTGTGATGAATTCATCCATCTTGAACCACAAGCGCATCAACCCGGCTAATCCTGACCAGAGTGCCCCACCGAGCATAGCTAACAGAATTAGAATAGGGATCATCAAAATGGGTGGCAGATCAAGATACAAGCCACCGATCGTAGCAAGTAAGGCACCCATTAAGAATTGCCCCGGTTGCCCCAAATTCACCGGACCAGAGGCGAAAGCTACCGATGCGGATAATCCCGTCAGGATCAGTGGAACCGAATTACGCAACATGGTAGTGAATGAATAAAACGAACCAAGTGAATAATTGAACAAAGCCGTATAGGTTTCAAAAGGTGCATATCCCTGGATCCACATCACAATCGCACCCAGCATCAAAGCAATCACAATGCCAAGCACCCCATTGATAAATTTAGTTTTCATGAATTGTTCCTTCCAGCATGAGGTACCCGATCTCATTGATGGTAGTTTTTCCGGTGATGAGATCTGCCACGATCTTTCCACGATACAGCACAAGCAATCTATCCGCAATGCGGAATAATTCATCCAAATCAGAAGAGAGCATTAAAATGGCACGCTGCTGATCTCTCATCCCCAGGATCTGCTCGTGTACATATTCGATCGAACCCACATCCAAACCGCGGGTGGGTTGATCCAACAGCACAAATGGTGAACTGAGTGAAAGTTCACGTCCCAGAATAACTTTTTGTTGATTTCCACCAGAAAGAGACTGAAAAGGAGCACCTGGCGCACCCATATTCACCGAAAAACGTTTCCGGATCTCCTCGGCAAATTTTGTTACTTCGTGAAAGTTCAACACCAGTCCATTCCATTTTTGGAAGCGCTTTTCGAGCTTATGATGCGTCATGATCATATTCTCGGAAATAGGTGCACTGGCAGAGGAACCCATCGTCTTGCGATCCTGTGACACATAAGAAAGCAGTTTGCGGCGTTCCAGGATGGGTTCTTCGGTAATATCCTTCCCCTGAACAAAGATGCTGCCAGATTGGGGCGTGATCAATCCCATAATGGTATTGACCAGCTCAAATTGTCCATTGCCCTCCACTCCGGCAATACCTACGATCTCACCGGATGAAACCGTGAAGTTAATATCTTTAAGCCGTTCAACCTTATCTTCGTCACGATAGCAGATGTTGCGAGCTTCAAAAACCGTGTCACCGTGTTGACATGGTTTCCTAATGGAGGAGAAAATGACTTCACGACCCACCATCATTCTTGCCAGCTCCTTTTTTGAAGTGCTTTTACTGGTTACCGTTCCGATCATCTTGCCTTTTTGCAATACGGTGATGCGATCACTCAGGTCAAGCACTTCATCCAGATGGTGGGAAATGAACAGGATGGTATGCCCATTATCTCGTAATCGCCGCAATTCATCAAATAACTGTGGTATCTCTTGGGGAGTTAGCACAGCTGTCGGTTCGTCCATAATCAACACAGAAACATTTCGGTAGAGGAGCTTTAGAATCTCCACTTTTTGCTGGGCAGCTACCGAAATGTCTTTGACCAGCGCTAATGGGTCAAGATGGAAACCAAATTCATCGATCTTTTCAAGAACATCCGCAATCGCTTTTTTCTCATCCAGTTTTCCAAAACCACGGGTGGGTTCTAATCCCAGCACTACATTCTCCCAGATCGAATATTCCGGGATAAGCAGTATTTCTTGATGCACCATGCCAATACCATTCGCGATGGCATCTCCTGTGGATTGAAAATGAACCGGTTTTGCATTATAGAATATCTCACCCGCGTTCATGTTTTCCATTGCGTACAGGATTTTCATCAGGGTAGATTTGCCTGCCCCGTTTTCCCCCACGATGGCATGGATCTCTCCCTGCCGGAAATCCACACTTACATCGTTAAGCGCTACCACATCAGGGGGAAAGACCTTTACAACATGCTGCATGTCTATCAGAACAGGTTTATCGTTATTATCCAAGATTCCTCTCCTTGTAAAAAAGAAGCGTGAGAATGCATTTATTCTTTGATGTCCATCTCACGCTTCTTTCGTTTGCTCAATGCTTACAGGTTTTTATTCAGGCTGGTAAATTTCGATAACCAGTTCACCATTGATGATCTGATTGCGCAGTTCGTCAACCTTGTCAATGATACTTTGCGGGAGCACCATCACTTCAGCATCAAAGACCACATCCACAGCACCAGAGGCTAACCCGTATTGCAGCACCTGCCCTGGTTGGTAGATACCATCCTTGATGGTGGCAAAGACTTCTTCGATTGCTTTTCCAACATCTTTGATGTCACTGGCGACCACATAGCCCGGTACGATATCATTTTGATTGGTATCTACACCGATCGCATAAAGTTCCCGTTCGCCAGCTGCCTGCAGCACACCCATGCCAGCAGCTGAGGCGATCTGGAAGACGATATCAGCGCCTTGATCAAACAGCTGGAGAGCAGCTTGTTTTGCTTTAGCGGTATCTTCCCAATCGCCCAGGTATTTCTTTTCAACCGTGATCTCAGGATCGATGGATTGGGCGCCATTGGTATATGCAAAAATAAACGCATCAATGACGGGGTCAACATCACCACCAACTGCACCGATAACCTTATCTTCGTTGATATTGGGGATGGTTGTATCGAGAGTGGTTAATGCAGCGACCACACCAGCCAGGTAAGCGCTTTCCTCTTCGATGAAATCGACGGAGGTGATGGTGTTGCCATCATTCTGAACGATTGTATCGATATTCACAAAGACCTTATCGGGATATTTATCCGCATATTCTTTCAATTGGTCTTCAAAACCATAAGAGATCACAAAGATCACATCGGCATAATCCACCGCAGCTTGTAGTGAGGGTTCATACTGACCCGCGTCGAAATTGGTTTCTATGGTACGTGTCTCGACACCATATTGTTCTGCAATCTTATCCATACCCACTTGCCCGGAATCATAAAAAGCATTGTCACCCAGAGCGCCATTGATAAGATAGACTACTTTTTCCACATCACCGCTGCTAGTGCTGGTGTTGCATCCTGTAAGGCTTGCCAGGATGACCGAAGTGATCACCAGGACGTACAGTAAATTTTTCTTCATTTTCTCCTCTTTCTATTTTTTATATATTATAGACATGTCGAGGTAAAATTGTGAATAGTCATCGCCTCCTTTCATTTGAACTATACTATTTTATCTGTCCATTAAAAAGAACCCTATCGAAAGGGGTAGCACCAATTTATTTTCCGGGATCCTTTCTTTTTTCAGGCAGATCTGATTACACGTAGCGGCATATAGATATTCATCCGCTTCTCAATGAAGATACTCGTATTTTCTACTCGATCCAACTTCATTCTAAAACTCCACCAACAACATGGTAAAGAATTATGTTGTTGGTGGTTTTAGTACAGTACATATAGCTCACAAAGTGATAGTTTAATGCTAGTCGTCGCTGTTGTTTTTGTCAATCTTTATGGTGGAACTTTCACATCATCTCACTTTTCACAGCTTTTTCACGACTTCCAGTACCTCTTTACTATGTTCGGTTGGCTTGACGCCTTCAAAAATTTTAGCGATCGATCCATCTTTATTGATCACAAACGTTGTCCGTAAAATTCCCATGTATTTTTTCCCCATCATCTGCTTTTCTGACCACACTCCATACTTTTCACAAACTACGTGTTCTGGATCGGACAATAGAGGGAAGGGTAACTGATATTTCTCTTTAAATTTCTTGTGGCTTTTTACTGAGTCGGTACTGATCCCAACGATGGTCACATTGGCTGTTTGGTAATCGCTATAATTATCCCTGAAGTTGCAGGCTTCCGTTGTACAACCGGGAGTATTATCCTTGGGATAAAAATAGAGGACCAGTGGAGCCCCTCGATAATCGCTTAATTTTCGAGAAGTTCCATCCTCATCCAACAATTCAAAATCGGGGGCTTTGGTATTTTCTTTTAACATTTTATTTCTCCTATACGCTCATTATAGAAAAGGAAAGAAACATCTTGAATTAATGAATTATTAAAACCACAGAAATAAAAGCGCAGACGCCATCAGTAGTAAATTCAACCATACCAATCCGTTCGATAGAAAATCAATGAGAGCCCAATTCGGTTTTTTACCGCTCAGAATATTATTCAAATGTCCTATTAAATAAACAGCAACGGGGATGCTGATATACCAACGCACCACGAATCGCCAGGGTAGTTTAGATAATCCCAACAACAGCATAAATATATAAGAAAATACGATAAGGTAAATTGCAATGCGCAGAGTTATCTCACTTCCGAAGCGCATCACTGCGGTAGTACGATATTTTTGTATATCGCGAGAAAGAGACTTGTTTTCCATGATGTATTGATGAGCCAGTACCAGAAAGTAAAAAGGAAGACACAAATACACCAGGTTGTAATGCACATTTCCTCCTACCTGTATGGAGTATCCCAGCGATGGAATGAGGAAAGCAACCAGAAATGCCTGAAGGATCTCCCCATAGCCGGAAAAGATCAATCGCACCGGTTTCACCGTATAAAGAAAAATGGTAAGGATAATTCCACCGGATATAAAAAGAGAAGTCTGGTCATCCAATCGTACAATGGAAATCACCAGACCAGCCCCTATCATAGCGGCTGCCAGCAAGAAAAATATCAATTTAAAATTCTGTGCACCAAAATTAACAACGAAAGACCGTTCCAGTTCTGTATCATCCAAAAAGATTAAATTGAGAAATTCCATACCCAGTAAATAAAATAGAAGAATAAAGATACCCAAAATGAGGTTCGAAGGATTGATGCGGTAGCCCAAATAAGAACTATATAACGATCCAAATAAAAAGAACCCTAGAGCAAACAATCCTTGCGACACATGCTCATTCTTGTAATATGACCAAAGGATGGACCAGAAATTAGTTTTTCTATTTTCTTCTTTCAATCGTTCTCTCCTCATTTTCTAATTAAGATAAAATGTATCTATGCGGCGTATTACAAAAAAGGTTCACTCCAAAAGACACACCTCACCGTTGCTCTCCATATTACCCTGGCTTATCCTGGCAACTATTGTACAGGGAATTATAAACATTTTTTCTGAATTGCACTTTTCTATCATTTGGAACGATCTGCTATTCCTATCGTTTTTTCTGTTTGTTTTTTCCATCATTTTTTATTATGACCAACCTGTAAACGCCTTCCCCAACAGGAAAGATATATGGAAGATATTCTCTTGGGTTCTTTTAGGCAATACCTTCATCTATGTTCAGATTGAAAATGGAAATATTTCTTCTGATCTTCCCATAACGGATCAAAGGAAAGTGATCGGTGTCGATCCAAATAGCGCGGTCGCAATACTCCAACCCGATCATAACCTGATCATCCATAGTGCTGGTTTCTATTGTTTGGAAAAGAATCAAACTGTGCTGGCGGTCTTCGATTTACGCGCTCAATCCACGCCGATCCCACAGAATGCGAGCAATGAAATGCTCACCACCAATTCTGCCGAAGCCGTAACGCCAGATCGATCCGCCCTATCTCCCCTTACCGCGACCACAAAGGATGGATATCAGGTCGGTGCTGTATTTTGGATCACGTACAAATACGACTGCGATTTTGGCTATGGTGAAAATCCGTTTGGATTTGATGCAGCCATATTGCAGAAAGCGCTTGGGAAAAATCCCACCGGTTCACCTATTTCTATAAACCCTCAAGAACTAGCACTGGAGGTGCTCCAACAGGTCTTTCAGAACATGTGGCAAAACAACATTGCAGAATATGACCTTCTGGAAATCATCCCACAAACAGCAACCCAACCCTCTGCACTGGAGGATATCGAAAATCGCTTTAAACAAGAGCTAACACACCAAGAAATTTCTCGCCCTCTATCACAGCCTCTGCGCGAGAATGGGCTGCGCGTATTGAATCTTACGTTGGTTCAATTCTGGCTATCAGAAGAAACCAATATCGCCATTCAACATCACTGGCAACCCAACGCAAGACAAGTCATCTCTTCTATGCAGCAGGAGCAACAGCAAAAAACTCATCTCTATCGTGAACTCGGGGAAATGCACGCGGTGTATTCTTATCTGAAACAAAACGGAAGGATCGTATGAAATGAGCCATCCCATATCTTCCGTGATCAACAAATCAACTTATCAGGAATTCAAGGCAAGTGGTAGAAAGAAATGGGGCATTCTGGTGCTGGGAATGTTACTATTTCTCATCTTGTTCTACTCTCTTTTCTTCGATGCGTCACTGAATGCGATGGGAGTCAGTTATTATGATCTTGCACTCCCTGACCGCATGCAATTTCTGAAACAACTATTCAATCCAATCGGGGTCGGGGTTTGTGTTCTTTGGATGCTTCTATTAGGTTTCCATGCAAATCACCGTGCAGCAAAAATATCTCATTCATCAGACCATGCACACCATACGGTTGATGATGACCCATCGGATGGTTTTGGACCTGGTTTTATCAGTGCGGGCTTGCAAAGAATAACCGTGTTGAAAAATTACCAGGGTTTTCTACGCATCCTTTTTCCTGTATACCCCTCATCACGAGACCATTATTTCTTTACACCCTCCGAAAAGGTAGATCAAGTCATTTTTCTACAGGATCACTCTGTACAGACAGAGGCTAACTGCCGCACTAAGGAAGGCATTCCCATTGTTTTCCCGGATATCTCGCTGCGATACACTTTTAATGTATCAGTGCCATCCAAGGATAATCCCACCATCGCTGACAATAAAGAGAATCTCGGAAAAGTAAAAAACTATCTATTGAGAAAAGGAAATCTTTCATCAGATTCGCTGGTTATCTATTCCTTGAACAACACTCTCTCACACACCCTCCGTAAAATCAATCTGGATGATCTGAATGAAATAACCCTTTTAAAACCAATCATAGCAAACACGGATTTAAACACACACGCTTTTTCATCATTGCAGCGCTATAAAGTTCTTTCATTGAAAAAGCACTGGATCATGATTCAACAGCTTGAACAGGCAGATACTGCGTACCGCTCAACCTTGAAAAGGGTACATTCGCCGAGCAGATCACGAAAAGGGATTCATGGAATTCCAGCTGGGAAACACCTTTTTTCTCCTCATCCCCTGGAAACAAAAAAGAGTAGCTCTCCAGAACAAATAAATCTTGATGATAAGATCAACCAGTCACTTGCCAGAGAATTAGAAAAATATAATATCGAACTGGTTTCCCTACAGCTGCACCCTTGGCAACCTGCGGAACATAGTATCAAGAGCAAAATACAACAGGCACAACAAGAAAATTCTGCATTTTTTTCTGAAGAACAAACTTTTAACCCGCATACTATCATGCTGCAGGCAAAAGAAGAGCATCTTCGCTTTTTACACTCACAAAATGATCCCAGCAATCCGGTCTTGACGCCTGAAAATACCCTTGCCTGGCAGCAGCTTCAAAAACAAGCAGCTCAATTTGGGATTCCCAATTTTTCTAAAGTCACTTCAGATGATCAAAAAAACATTCAACAAGAAAATAATGATGATCAATCACAGAAAGGTTAAACCATGACTTTACTCTTTCAAATCCCTTCACACGTTCAAGCCCATCTCCCGGCAAATGATGTTGTCGCTTTGGAGTCCACCGTCATCACGCACGGTCTTCCCTACCCGCAAAACGAAGAAATCGCAATCGCGCTGGAAAACGAAGTCCTTCAGGAAGGCTGCCAGCCAGCCACAGTGGGAATGATTGCAGGTCAAATTATCGTAGGTCTGGATTCTGATCAACTACACCAGTTGGCAACCGGGAAAGCTGCCCGTAAGATCAGCCAGCGAGATTTTGGGATTGCAATAGCAAATAGATTGGACGGCGGAACGACTGTTGCCGGCACCATCATTGCTGCGCACCATGCCGGTATACACGTTTTTGCCACAGGTGGAATCGGTGGCGTTCATCGTGGCTCAATTTTCGATGTTTCAGCCGATCTGGAAATCCTCTCAAAGTATCCGATGATCGTGGTGTGCGCGGGAGCTAAATCCATCCTTGATCTTCCTGCCACCCTTGAGCGATTGGAAACACTGGGGGTCCCTGTTCTTGGCTATCAAACCGACGAATTCCCGGCTTTTTACTCAACCACCAGCGGATTGGGTGTGGATAAGCGCGTGGATTCCCCTGAGGAAGTTGTAAGGATCGCCAAACGCCATTGGGAACTGGGTATTCAGTCTTCACTATTGGTAGTGGTTCCACCTCCCGCCGAATCTGCCCTACCCTATGATGAAGTCGAAACACATATCCAGGCAGCAGTTCATGAAGCAGAACAGCAACATATCCACGGCGCTCGTCTTACCCCCTTCCTATTGGAAAAGATGAATCACTTGACATCTGGGAAAAGCATGCGAGCAAATCTCGCTTTGTTAAAGAATAATGCCCGTGTTGCTGCGATGATCGCGAAAGTTTTTTCACAGGTAGTGTAAACGATCACGGTTGTGGGGTTTCGATCCCGCTGTTTCCAACTATGCGAAAAGTGCCGGTTTGTTTCCAGGTCTCACCTACAAAGATCTGAACTGAATAATTACCCGGCTGCCATTTATCGGCGTCCTGCTGGCATTCACTGTATCCATAGCCACCTGAACCGCCATTCCAGGGTAATGTTTCCATACAGATCAACTCACCTTCTCTGAACCACAAGGCAGTCCATTG
>DMDF01000146.1 GCA_003446605.1 Anaerolineaceae bacterium | reverse complement strand
CCCCCTTCCCCTCCCCGCCGCTCTTCCGATCTAAGTTCGTGCTGTTCGAAGCCATGGATGATCATGGTGAAGCCATGTTCACGGTGGAAACCATCCGCAGCCTGCTGGAAGCCAAGCAGGCAAAAGGTGGCGAGATCGCCATTATGTACCGCACCAATGCCCAATCCCGCCTTTTGGAAGAAGCTTTCTTTCAAAGTCGCATGCCTTACCGCCTGGTGGGTGCGCAGCGTTTCTATGGACGTCAGGAAGTAAAAGATATGATCGCTTTCCTGCGTACGGTGCAAAATCCCGCGGATGAGGTCAGTTTGCTGCGTGTGATCAATCTACCGCCACGCGGTATTGGAGATAAAACTCTGCAAGACCTGCGCACAGCCGCCGACCAAGCTGGCGTGAGAATGGGAAGTTTGCTATTAGATCTGGGTACCAGGCAAGATTCATCCACATACTGGAATATCCTCAGCGGGCGCGCCGCCAGCGCGCTGGCAGCATTCGGCGCCCTACTGGTGAACTGGCGCGAGCTCAACCAATCCATCCTGCTTCCAGAATTGTTCGAACGTATCCTGAAAGACACCAACTATCAGGAATACATCATGGATGCCAGTGATGTGGGTTACAGCCGCTGGGAGAATGTACAGGAATTGCTGCGTATGGCGTACGAATATTCCCAGGTTGGTCTGGTTGGTTTTTTGGAAAATCTGGCGTTGGTATCTGACCAGGATACATTGCCTGAAAAAAGCGAGGCGCCCACGCTGCTGACCCTGCACGCCGCCAAGGGGTTGGAATACAAGGTGGTGTTCATCGTGGGGTTGGATGAAGGGCTGCTGCCGCACCGCCGTTCCATGGAAGATCCCGAGGAAATGGCGGAAGAACGCAGGTTGTTCTATGTGGGCATCACCCGCGCCAAAGATCATCTGTATCTGGTGCGCGCCGACCAGCGCCGCAATTACGGTAGTTTTGATTACAGTGTTCCCTCCCGCTTTCTGGAGGATATCCCCGAAAAATTGATTCACCGGGCAGGTGTTCAGTATCGCCATTACAGCACCCCCAGCAAACCTTCCTCCATCCCACGCTGGAATTCCGCGCCTGAGAAGAAGAAAAAAGAAACCGCCAAACAGACCGCACAATTCAGCGCCGGTATGCATGTGCACCACGCAGCGCTAGGAAATGGAATCGTGATCCAGAGCAAGCTGCAGGGGGATGATGAGATCGTCACGGTAGCTTTTGATCAAGCCGGCTTGAAAAAACTCTCGGCTGCCATCGCCAAATTAGAGATCGTGTAGTGGGATGGATTGAAAGCACAGTTTTTTGCGACTTGTCCTGTGTTTTCCCGTCATCTCAGCGAGATCCTTCGGTCGCTGCACGCACCGACAAAAAAGAACGGGCTTGCGCCCGTTCTCGTTATAACTTTGCTTCCATCTCCGCGATCTTCTCTTCCATAGTGGCAACCACCTTTCCAAGCGTTTCAGCATCAAAGGCTAGCTTGATCCCAGCCGCCTGGTAGAGCTGCGGGAGGGTGACGGTGCCGCCCAGTTGCATGGCATGGTGATATTTCTCCACCGCCGAAGATTGATCCTTTAGGGCATTCAACCAAACCTGCCCAGCCCCCAGCTGCGCCAGACCGTACTCTATGTAGTAGAAAGGCGCCTGATGAATGTGGTGTTTACGGTGCCAGCCGGTCATCATGACATCCTCGTACCCACTCCAATTCAGATGCGGGCGGAAGCGTTTTTCCAGCTCTCCCCATTTCGCATCACAAGCACGCGGGTCCAAGCCACCTTGCGGGTTCTCATACGCCAAATGCTGGAAGGCATCCACGATCGCCATATAAGGCCAGAAACGCAGGTTATCTTCCAAATGGGAAATGATAGCACGTGCCGCATCCTTTTCTGAATAGAAACCACCCTGATCCGTTGTTAGATAGGGCATGATGAGCATTTCCATCGCCATGGATGCCACCTCGTTAAATTCCATGGGCGTCCAGCGCTGCTGCGCATAGGGCAGGTTGAAGGTTTCAAAAGCATGGAAAGCATGCCCTCCTTCATGCACCAGGGTTTGAACATCATCGTGGATGCCGACCGCATTTCCAAATACAAAAGGACGTTTGATCATGGAATAATCGGTGGTATAGGCGCCATCTGCTTTGTTCTTACGGTTTGCCAGGTCAAGCAGCCCTTCGCGCCGCATGATCTCGAAATATTCGCCAAACTGCGGGTGTACTTGGTGAAAGATCGTGGATGCTTTCTCTTCCAGTTCTGCGGCATCCGTGAAAGGCTTAAGCGGGGGCTCATCATCCACGGCTACAAAAAGATCATAATAGCGTAGATCGCTGATGCCCAAGGCTTTCTTACGTTTTTCGGAAATACGGTTAACTGCTGGCACAACCACTTCTTCGATTGCATCATGGAATCGCAAACAATCGGTTGGAGTATAGTCAAACCGTTTGTAATCTTCCCAGATATATTCGCGAAAACTGGGCTTGCCTGCGTTCTTCGCCACCTGCATGCGCAGCTTGAACATCTTTACCCAGTTTTCATCAATCGCCTGACGATCTTCAAGCTGGCGTTTACGGGTCAATTCCCAGCCCTTGGCACGCCTGGCGCGATCCTTATCACGAAAAACCACTTCCATCTGGCGTGCGGTCTGTTCTTCCCCTTCCCACTGAATGGTTTGAGCACCCAGTATCTTATCCAGTTCCACGCTCAATTGATTTAGCTCCACTTCCAGCGGAATATTCTCTTTCCGGAAGAGGGCGGCTTCCGCGCGCATATTACGCATGGGAACATCAAAGCCATGCGGGACAAGTTTGCTTTCTAGCAATTTTTCTTTTAGCTGCTGGCTTTTCTCCATAACCTGTGGATACGTCTTCTCCATAAAATCCTTCAGGTTCTGTTCCGCTTCTTCATCGGCTGTGTTGACAGAGGTAGCCACATATAACCGCTCGAATAACTCAGAAGATGCTTCAGATACTTGTGTCCATTGTGCCATCCAGGTGGAAATATTCTCTTGGGTGAGATCAACGGAAAGCAGGTCTTCAAAATAAGGTTCAAAATCCTGCCATTTCCATTTCAACAATGTTTCGGGGGTGGGAGTTCTAAATTTCATGGTCTTTCTTTCCTTTCTGAATTGATGACAGAAAAAGCCCACTAATTATACGTTTAAATTAAAAAACCCGGTCATCCCGGGTTCATTGTTCAGGATATTCTTCTTAATCGACAGCAAAGAACACCGAACGCAAGATGATATACACAAAATACATCCCAATGAGATAGAAAGCATGTACTTTCTTTAGCTTGCCTTTAGTTACAATTAAAATGCCCCACAGGATCAAGCCGGTAACGGTCTCCCACGGTAGATCCCAGGCGATCAACGGACGCGGTACCGCATAGGTTGATATGAGAGCGCCGCCACCGATCGCAACCAATGGGTTGGTGATATTGCTGCCAACCAACGTTCCCAATGAAATCCCATTTTCTTTGTGTCGGATGCCAGCGAGAGCTGTGGTGAATTCTGGTAAGGCAGAAGCTACACCCAATGTCAAGACACCAATCAAAGAGCCACCGATGCCGGTTCTTCCAACAATAATTTCGGTAACTGTGAGCACATACGTGGCTGCAAAAACCGTGATAACCAGCATGCCAACCGCTATTGCGCTGTCACGCAGTACCTCTTTTTTATTCTTCGGAATGCCGTTTGCAATCTCTTCGCTTTGAGGTTGATTATCTTCCTTCTTATAATGTTTGCGTTCATCAACATACAAATAATAGCTGTACAGAATAAAAGTGCCGAACAGGATCGCGCCATCGATACGAGAATAAGTACCATCAAAACCCAGCACAATGCACATGATGGTTGTCCCGATCATGGGTAGCATGCTCTTGGTGAGAAAATATTTGCGGAAATACAGGGTGCCTGAAAGCAGCACTACCAACCCCAAGATGAGGGTTTGTTGCACCACATCCGAACCGATATTACTCCCCAACACGATGGCAGATCCGATTTCATAATCCGATGTACCCGCCAGAATTTTCACCGAGGCAGTAAGGTGGGATGTGATCTCGGGGATGCTAGTCGCCAGCGATACAATGGTCACACCCATGAAGGTGGAGGATAGGTTAAAATAGTTGGCGATTCCCACCAGCTTGGTCACCGATATATTTGACGCAATGACCAAAAGAGCAATAGCAGCCAATCCTATTAGAATAAGTAATGATAGAGATAATGTTTCCATATTAAAGCTCCATGTGCCCTCATGGTATCCTTGAAGGCACACGAGGTGTAAGTATACTGAAATGGTCCTGTTTGGTCAATATGAAATTACAGCAGAAACCGAAGCTTAATAGAAAGTTAATAAACGGATCCGTTGCTTTGTTCTCTAATTAAATAGAACAACGTGGTCTTTCCTGTTCTATTAATCGTGTTTTTCCCCACTATCATCCTGTGAGGGGGTGCGTTGTAGCCAACTCTGATGGTCTCGCATATCACGATCCAGGAACAATCGTCTGGCAATCACCACCCAGCGTTCTTTCCCCCCTTGTGGAAGCGGGCGCCCGTTTGCTTCGATACGTTTAATGAGTGTGATGATCGTCATACCAACGGCGATCGTGCTGACAAAGGCTGGACCATCCAATAAACCAACAATTGATGGAAATAACAGCAATAGAATCAGGGTTAATGGTGCGGAGATATCTAAAACAACTCCCAAACCCAACGCCACGATCATAATCAAGAAGCCATAAGGAAAGCCGGCAAATAAAATCCCCAGGAAGGGACTCAATCCCCTGCCGCCGTGGAATTGAAGAAAAATAGGCCAATTGTGCCCAATGACTGCCGATAAACAGATCAGCGCTATGGCAGGTAAACCCATATTGAGATCCATACAAATCCAGGTTGGAATCGCACCTTTCAGGATATCAAAAATACCCACCGGGAAAAGCGCCCATTTGGCAACATGTTCCCAAACCATCGAAGCGCTGACCGTTCCACTGCCATATTCGCGCAGATCAATCTTCTTAATCCATTTGCCTGCCAGGTAAGCAGAGGGGATAGATCCCAGAAGATAGCTCAATACCATCAACAAGATTACCGACAAAATATTTTCCGTCACTTTGATAGCTCCTTTTCTTTTTAGTCATTCATAATAATAAGCCAGCCCGATCACCCCTGGACCCACATGCACTCCCATCATGGGGGTCAGTTCGCAAATATCCACACCGCTGGTTGAAAAAGTATCTTCAACTTTAACCTTCAATTTCATTGCCTGAT
>DMDF01000009.1:2851-13255 GCA_003446605.1 Anaerolineaceae bacterium | reverse complement strand
CCACCCCCAGCGACAGCTTCTCCTTGCAGAACGGATCATCCAACCCAATATGCTTCCCCCCCACCAGCAACATACTGGTACCTGCCGGAATCTCAATGCCCGCCATGCCCGCAATCTTCTCCACCGATTGCGCCACAATGGCTCCATTGAGATGTTCCCCATCTGGCCACATGACCTCCTTCAGCTGTTCTCGCTCTCCCTCATCGCATAGATACGCTCCCTGTGCCTTGAGCTGTGCCAGCATCTCTTCATAAATGCCGCTCTGTATCACCAGCGAGTTCTCCGATGAACACGAGGTAGCATTGTCAAAGGTCTTCCCTAAATAGATCTTCTCCGCCGCTTCCGCTAGTTTGGCGCTCTCATCCACGATCACCACCGCATTCCCCGCTCCCACCCCATACGCTGGCGTGCCACTGGAATAGGCTGCCTTCACCATCGAGCCCCCACCCGTCGCAATCACCAGATCTACCTTGCTCATCAGTTCTTTCGATAACCCTATTGACGGTTCTGCAATTACCTGAATCAAGTCCTGCGGTGCGCCCACCTTCCGCAACCCCTCTCTCATCGTTTCGCACACCAGTATGGCTGTACGCTTGGCTTTAGGGTGGGGTGAAAAAATGATGGCATTGCGACATTTCAACGCCGGTAACGCTTTGGCGGGCAGGGTCGCTTCACAATTGGTGACCGGGGTCACTGCCCCGATCACTCCCACCGGTTTGGCGATCTTGATCAAGCCCTTCAATCGGTCCTCTTCTATCTCGCCCACCGTCTTCACACCCTCTAAGTCGCGCAGGGTGCCCAGGGTCTTCTTCTGGTGTTTTACCAGTTTGTGTTCGTATACCCCCATCCCGGTCTCTTCTACTGCCAATTGGGCTATATCAGCTGCCCTCTTGTACGTCTCCCACCCCACCGCTGCCACCATTAAGTCCACTTTTTCCTGCCCCCAGTATTCGATCTCTGCCTGGGCTGCTCTCCCCTGTCTGATCAATCTATCTATTCCTGTTTCTTCCATCTTTCTTCCTGTTCTATTTATCCGGGTCGGGCAGCATGAATTCTCGAATGAAACCCTGCAGATCATGATACGAACTGATGAACCCACGCAGTGTCCTCCCCGTCGCTCCATACGTATCGAATTCTGCCACCCTCATGCCATCCTCATCATATGCTTTGCGAAAATCTTCAAAGTGCGTGTAGAGTGTATCTACGATCTCCGCCGGTACCGGATTATCCATCCTCTCCTTGACTTCCACATCCGAGGCATTGAACAACAACTGCCATTTGTATGGAATCGTCAGGATCAGATCCCCCCCAATGAATTCTGACCAGTGCAAATGGTTGCGATAGGCTGCTGCCAGCAAACGCGTGCGATAGCCGCGCTCCTTATATATGCGGTATGCTTTCTTCATGCAAGCTACCCCTGCCCAATCCATATAGCCGGGTGTGATGGTAATGCCTTCCTTCTTGGCAATCACTTTTAGCCAGTCATCCGTCCGCCCTACCATGATGGTGCATACCGGGCTCATATCTTCCGTAGCTTTGCCCTCTGCTTCCCGCCGTCTCAACCCGCTTTCTACCGCTTCCGCTACCGCTATCGCCTGCGGTACCGTGAAACAAACCGTGGCGTTGATGTTCACACCATGGTAGGTCGCTTCTTCGATAGCCTTTATCCCCGCTTTCGTGACTGGCGCTTTCACCTGAATATTGGGCGCCAGCGTATCAAAATAAATCGCCTGTTCAACAATTGCTTCCGCATTGCGATAATTCGCCGGATTCGTCTGGATGGATAGCCGCCCTTTCTTGCCACCTTCCCGCTCAAAGACCGGCTCCAGTAAACTGGCACCCTTTACCCCGATCTCTTCAAATATCTTCCACGTTACTTCTACTTCACTCCACTCAGGATTCTCCTTGATCAATTCATACAACCTGTCTTCCCAAAGTCCCAGTTCCTTTTTCAAAACGTTATACACGATAGTTGGGTTGGAGGTCGCCCCCACTGCCCCGTTCTCGATCGCATAGGTCAATTCTTCCACTGAGCAGGAATCGTTCCAATAGTCCGTCGCCGTCCGGCTCACTGTCTCATGCAGCCGGCTCTTGTATTTTCCGTTCATCTCTCTTCCTTCCTTTTTCTCTTTCACCGATTAAAAACAGAATCGAAAGCCTGGTCGCTCAGTGGGAAGTTATAACGACGAGTTAATGCCAGTGCTTCCTGAGCTCCATATTCTCTTTCCATCCCGTTATCTTCCCATTCCACCGAAAGTGGACCGTCATAGCCAATACGGTTCAATGTGCGAAAAATTTCACTCCAATTCAAGCCACCATGCCCCGCTGATACAAACTGCCAGCCACGCCTCGGATCCCCAAAATTAAGGTGCGAACCCAAAATACTGCTGCGTCCATCCAGATGTCTTACGCTTTCTTTGACATGAACATGATAAATACGGTCTGCGAAAGTTTCTAAAAACACTGATGGATCTACGAAAAGATGATGTAGATGACTGGGGTCAAAATTCAATCCAAACGCCGGACGGTGGTCGAAGCAATCCAATGTCTTTTGTGTGGTATAGATATCATACGCAATCTCGGTTGGGTGAACTTCCAGGCAAAATCGAACACCTACCTCGTCAAAAACATCCAGAATGGGATTCCATCGATCCGCCACTTCGCGATATCCAGCCTCGATCTCATTCCAATCGTTCGGGGGGAATGAATAGAACAGGTGCCAGATCGGTGAGCCGGTGAAACCAATAACGCGGGTCAATCCAAATTCCGCCGCAGCCCGGGCAGCGTTCATCATTTCCTGTGCTGCTCGCTGCCTGACCCCTTCCGGTTCCCCATCACCCCAAATTCTTGCAGGGATGATCCGCTGATGGCGGGCATCAATATATTTATCTGCAACGCACTGCCCAACAAGGGAAGCATTGATCGCAAAACACTGAAGATCATATTTTTCGAGTAAAGCACGTTTATTCTTCAGATAACCCTTTTCAGAAAGCGCTCTATCGATCTCAAAATGATCCCCATCACAGGCTAATTCCAATCCATCATATCCCCAGGAATGCACTTTTGAAGCCAATTCCTCAAGTGGTAGGTCAACCCATTGACCGGTAAATAAGGTGACAGGTCGATTTTGTTTCATAATTATTGATACAACTCTGCTTTCTCCCCTAATTGCACTGGGACGATCTTTCCAGTATGCAATGATTGGATACAAGCAGCGGTAACCACCATAGTCACATAACCATCCCAAGCATTTGCCCCACTAAATTTTGTATCTTTCAGCAGGCTTTCGATCCATGCCCGATCTTCTATTACATAGGCTTCCTCGAAGGGTGCCAACCAATCAGAAGAAACGTAAAATCCGCGATGCGCATTGGCACGAACCATAGCTCTGTCAGGTTGTAAGGTAACAGCCGTACCTTTCTGGCAGATCACCTCGGCGGAGACTTCATAGCCGTATGTTGCATTGACATATACTTCCCCTACTGCCATGCGGTTATCGCTCATAGCCAATTCGAAAACCAGAAGATCGGTTGTATCAGAATGCAATTCAGGGCGGGTCTTCAAACCACGGACATAGACTTCCTGCACTTCAGCCTCCAATAGAAAGCGAGCCGAGTCAAAATCATGCCCGGCAGAATTGGTAAGAATTGTGGCACCAGTAGTTCCAAACGGAACTGACGCATTACGATGTACGCCCTTCCAGAGTAAGGGTAACCCTAGCTCCCCGGATGTTACAGCAGCTTTCACAGCGGTATGTTGAGGGTCAAAACGTCTCATGAATCCTACTGAAACCATTTTTTTTTCAAAGGCTGTTTCAGCGGCAATCACATCTCGAGCATCATCTACTGTGGTTGCCAGGGGTTTTTCACACAATACTGGTTTCCCTGCTTTGATGCAAGCAAGGGTCAGGTTGGCATGGGTATCATCCGGTGAAGCGATCACTACTGCATCCACCTTGGGTGAGTTGATCAACGCGACTGGATCTGTGAATATTTCAGCCGAATCACATAGTGAAGAAGCATGTGCTGCGTGGGATTGATCTACATCAAAGACAGAAGAAACATATGCACCCCCTACCAGATGATGAAGGTTATCGGCATGGCGCGTGCCCATTCCTCCTGTTCCTACAATACCTACTGCAATGCGTTCTTTCCGATTCATATTCATTCCTGACCTTTCTATTCAATAGTTTCTATTCAAACACACTATTTCATGATCATTTAATATCCCAATGAGCGGATAAATTCTCGATTTCTGAGCGCAGAATATTTAGGTTTCCCCATACCTGGTAGAACATCCTGTTCTACCACACCCCAGCCATCATATCCAAGCATGTTCAATTCATTCAGCAAAGCAGGAAAATCTACATCTCCCTTGCCCAATTCGCAAAAGATACCCTGTCGAACAGATTGGAAATAATCCCATCCTTCTGTGGCTGCCCTTTCAGCCACTTTGGGATCGTGATCTTTGAAATGGAAATGCCAAACACGTTTTCCATATTTTTGCAATCCTTCCAACGGATCCCCACCACCGAAGCGATAATGTCCACAATCAAAGACTAAACCAACTAATTCAGGGTCGGTAAGCGACATGAGTTTTTCTATTTCGTCTGGCGTTTCGACATAACCGGCACAGTGGTGATGGTAGGCGGTGCGTAGACCAGTCTCTTTTTTTACTGCTTCGGCAACTTTCATCACACCTTCTGCAAAAATCTGCCAATCTGATTCACTCAATCCCATTGCAGGTGTTACTCTACCTGCATTTTGGGTGCGCTCAGGGATAGACCCATTTTCATCAGCCAAAATGATAAGGGGTATATCCCCCTCAACTTCCGCCATTAAGCGAGCGATCTTCAAGGCTGATTCGATACCTTTTACATGCGTTTCTTGTTTTTTGAAAGGGATCGGAACAAATGCACCCAACAGCATGAGGTTACGGCTGTGAATTTCTTGCGCTAATTTAGAGGGTTCTGTCGGCATAAAACCCCAATCCCCTAATTCTGTGCCAGCATAACCTGTCTCAACAATCTCATTCAAAACCTGAACATAATCAGGTGCAGTCTCGCCAAGATCAAATTCCAATGCACCCCAAGAACAAGGTGCGTTCGCGATTTTCAACATATTCTCCTCCTTTAATCCTTTATCAAAGTATTCTTCTGTTTTGAATAAAGCCTTCATAAATCAACCAAGTGCAACGCAAATAAAAACAATAATTGCCATCAAAAAAATGATAAGGAAACCTTTTGTTAATTTCTATGAATTCATAGTCCTCTTCGTTCTATCCGTTATACCCACCAGGTATTCATCCTAGAAAATAATGCGGGATGTTTTGCTGATCAAAATTTATTTTTCCTCCACTTTATTTCCACCCGCATGTAACAACTTCTAATTTATGATCAGATTTGAACAAAACATTCCTGTTCTACCCCTTGCTTGAATTTTTCCCAGGAAAACTGTATTGTTTTAATATCGTTGAGGTAAATTATTAAAGTACATTTCCTCGGTGGAGTCGATGCAATGCATCGACTCCACCATCCCTCATCAATCTTTAGCTTATTTGAAATCTGCAATGTTATCGATGCTGACAACATCCACACCAGTATTGACAAAGGACTCAACTGTCTCACCACGAGCTACTGCTGCGGCGGTCAGTGTGCCTAATTCACCGATCTTGCCGGGGAATTGGGCAACCGAGCCGGTCAGCTCGCCCGCTTCGATGGAATCCAATGCATCGGGAGATGCATCGAAACCAACGATGATCAAGGTCTTACCAGCGGCTTTGGCTGCGTTCAGTGCGCCCAGCGCCATTTCATCATTGGTGGCATAGATACCCTTGAGGTTCGGGTTAGCTGTCAGCAGGTTCTCGGCAACAGTTTGCCCTTTGGCACGATCGCTATCAGCGGGCTGGGTTGCAACCACAACCAGCCCCGCAGCTTCCAACGCTTCCACGGCGCCCTCTTCACGAAGGTTATGAACCGGGTCGCCAGCTGCACCACGGATAATGGCTACTTCATCACCAGGTTGTAATTTACCAGCCATGAATTCGCCAGCCATGGTACCGCCCAAACGGTTATCAGTACCCACAAAAGCGGATTTGGCATCAAAAGTATCGATGTTGGTGTCGATCAGGACCACCGGAATGCCAGCATCCACTGCTTTCTGGAGGGTTGGCTGTAACTGATCTGCTTGGCTGGGAGCCACTGCCAGAGCATCAACTTTAGCAGAGATCTGCGCTTCAATGATACGGATCTGACCTTCAATATCGGTCTCTTCATTGGGTCCAAGGAAGGTTGCTTCAATAGTAGGATCCACAGCCATAGCATCATCCACACCTGCGCCAACCAGTTTCCAGTAATCGCTGGTAACAGCTTTCACAACCACTGCGATTTTCAGAGGTTCTTCAGCCACAACAGGATTGGCATCTGGTTTGTAGGTCGTGATATTGTCAATGCTAACAACATCCACGCCGGTATTGACGAAGGACTCGACTGCCTCACCACGAGCTACTGCTGCGGCGGTCAGTGTGCCTAATTCACCGATCTTGCCGGGGAATTGGGCAACCGAGCCGGTCAGCTCGCCCGCTTCGATGGAATCCAATGCATCGGGAGATGCATCGAAACCAACGATGACCAAGGTCTTACCAGCGGCTTTGGCTGCGTTCAGTGCGCCCAGCGCCATTTCATCATTGGTGGCATAGATACCCTTGAGGTTCGGGTTAGCTGTCAGCAGGTTCTCGGCAACGGATTGTCCCTTGGCACGATCGCTATCAGCGGGCTGGGTTGCAACCACAACCAGCCCCGCAGCTTCCAACGCTTCCACAGCGCCCTCTTCACGAAGGTTATGGACTGGGTCACCAGCTGCACCACGGATAATGGCTACTTCATCACCAGAATTTAGTTTTCCGGCGATGAATTCACCAGCCATGGTACCGCCCAAACGGTTATCAGTACCCACAAAAGCGGATTTGGCATCAAAAGTATCGATGTTGGTGTCGATCAGGACCACCGGAATGCCAGCATCTACAGCTTTTTGAAGGGTTGGCTGTAACTGATCAGCCTGGCTGGGCGCTACTGCTAGAGCATCGACTTTGGCAGAGATCTGCGCTTCGATGATGCGGATCTGACCTTCGATATCGGTCTCTTCATTGGGTCCAAGAAATTCTGCTTCAATGCTTGGGTCAGCAGCCATAGCATCATCCACACCTGCGCCAACCAGTTTCCAGTAATCGCTGGTAACAGCTTTCACAACCACTGCGATCTTTAATTTATCACCACTTGCCGCTTCTTCCGATGAGCAAGCACCTAAAAGCATGGCAAAGATGAGTAATAGTGTTGCAACAACGCTTGTTTTCTTTAACATTTCTCCTCCTCTATGAGGTTTAAGTATTTTTGACTCTTAGAACACCAGCACACATTTTTCACTCGCTTATCATCACCTCCTGTAAATATTATGTTCAACTACTGACTTTGCCCGCGCTGTCTGAGAACATCTACTGCGACTGCACCAATGATCACCAAACCAATGGCTACAGTCTGCCATTCCGTGGGCACATTCAATAGCACTAATCCATTCCGTAGTACTGCAATCAACAATACCCCGATCGCAGTACCACCAATCGTCCCTGATCCACCAGAAAAGCTGGCACCCCCGATAATCACCGCCGCAATGGCATCTGTTTCATATCCAGAGCCTGCATTCGGAAAACCGGAGTTTGTGCGCCCCGCTAACATCAAAGCCGCCAAGCCTGCCATGAGACCACTCAAGGTGTAAACAATCACTAAAATTTTCTTCACGTTGATACCCGAAAGTCGGGCTGCCGATACATTACCACCAATGGCATAGATATGGCGTCCAAAAGAAGTGTGTGTGAGAATGACATGAAAGATCAGATACACCACCACCACAACAATGAATGAAACCGGGATCGGACCAACTGAACCTGCACCCAGAAATAGTATTTCAGATGCCCCCGCACGATCAAAACCAGAAATGGGAGATGCATCGGTGATAACAAGCGATAAACCGCGATAGATATACATAGTTCCCAGAGTAGCAATGTAGGGGTGGGGTAGATGCAGTTTGGTCAGCAGGATGCCATTAATCCAGCCCATAAATGCCCCAATCGCCAAACATACCACCATGGAAAGATAAGGGTTCACCCCCCATTTGATCGCCATGATCGCCATGCTGCACATTGCAAGCGCCAGTGTTGACCCTACAGAAAGGTCAATACCAGCAGTGATAATGGCTAACAAAAGCCCAATTGCCAAAAAGGCATTCACGGTCGCCTGGCGAGCAATATTTGATAAATTTGAGCCAGTCAGGAACACATCTGAGGTAATAGAAAGGAAAATCACCAGGAACAGCAACCCCAATATGGCACCATAACGCCCTATTAATGCTCCGATCGTTGCTTTGGACGATTTTTCCTTCGGTTCACATTTGTCAATCATTGTTGTGTTTGTCATTAATATTCACTCCCATTGCAGATGCTAGAATTAGTTCTTGTGTTGCTTCTTCGCGGCTGAATTCATCAACCAGACATCCCTTATGCATCACTAAAATACGGTCGCTCATCCCAAGTATTTCAGGCATTTCCGAAGAGACCATGATAACCGCCGCTCCATTTTCAACCAGTTCATTCATCAGGTTGTATACCTCGACTTTTGCTCCCACATCGATACCACGGGTCGGTTCGTCAAAAATCAGAACTTGAGATTCAGAAGACAGCCACTTGGCTAATACAACTTTTTGTTGATTCCCACCACTCAGATTTTGTACCTGTTTTTCAATGCTGGGAGTAAGAATTCGCAGTTTGTCAATAAAATCCATCACGCGCATTTTTTCCACCTTCAGGTGGAGCAGACCATGTTTTTTGACCTTGTCCAGACTGGACATGGTAATATTTTGCTTGACGGAAAGTCCCAATACCAAACCATCGTGTTTGCGATCTTCCGGCAATAATCCCATTCCAATCTTGATGGCAATTTGGGGGGAGTCAATCATGACTTCCTTTCCAAAAATAGAAATCTTTCCGCTATCGATTGGATCGGCTCCGAATATGGCTTTGACTAATTCAGTTCGCCCTGAACCCACCAGACCCGCAATTCCCAATACTTCGCCGGTGTATGCAGAAAAATTAATATCGTAAAGAACACCATCACGATTTAATCCTTCCACTCGCAGCGCTTCCACACCACGTTTCGCCACTACCTTGGGATATTGTTGATCAAGCGTACGCCCAACCATCAATTGAATAAGTTCATCTTTCGATGTTTCCTTTGGATCGATGGTCGCGATATAATTGCCATCCCGTAAAACAGTGCCACGATCACAAATTTCATACACCTCATCCAGATGGTGTGAAATAAAAATAACAGACACCCCTTTTTCTTTTAAGTTTTGAATCACCGAAAAAAGTTGGTCAATTTCATTACTTGAAAGCGCACTGGTTGGCTCATCCATGATGAGCAATTTCGCATTCAGGGAAAGGGCTTTGGCTATTTCCACCATTTGTTGACTGGCAACACCCAAACCGGCAACCGATCGTTTGGGATCGATATCCAAATTTAACTCCCGAAGAAGCTCGCTCGTTTTTCGATACATTTCCTTCCAGTCGATAAGATGGACTGATTTGTTGATATATGGTTCACGTCCTAACCAGATATTCTCAGCGATGCTCAACTGAGGAACCAAATTGAATTCCTGATAGATGATCGCGATACCCAATTCCTCGGAATCACGCGGTTTGGTGATCTCTACTTTCTGACCCTGCCAGAAGATCTCACCATCATCCTTTGTATATGCGCCGGAGAGGATCTTCATCAATGTTGATTTTCCTGCTCCATTCTCTCCCACCAGGGCATGCACTTCGCCCTTACGGATCTCCATATGGACATTATTCAATGCTCTCACACCAGGGAAGCTTTTACATATTCCCTGTAATTTGAGAAAACAATCCGTAGCTTTTGTAACCGTAGTAACAGCTATTTCGTCCAAATTGCGGCTCCCTTTGAATGTATTTCTTCTACTCTAGTGAAAAAACTTTTCCTTGTCTCGCATTTTTTGCCATTCTGCACGAGCTTCCTGCACAGACGGCATTTCACTCACCTCTGCAACGGTTACATCCCACCAGCTTTCATAACCTGGTACATTAACGTACCTATCATTTTTAATGTAGATGACCGTTGTGCGATCCGTTTTCTGGGCAGCTTGAAGTGCCGCTTCGTAATCTTGTGTGGTCTGGCATTCGATCACTTCAGCACCAAGGCTACGGGCATTAGCTGCGAAATCAATATCTAATTCTTGCACGGAATCTTTCGCAGAATCGCCGGCAAGGATATTATCCTTTGGGAATACAAAGCGCGTTCCAAAACCATCCTGCCCTAAAGAGCGGCTGAGTGAC
>DMDF01000009.1:1178-2692 GCA_003446605.1 Anaerolineaceae bacterium | reverse complement strand
TAAAACCCGCCATTATCCCAGATGGTGACGATCAACTTATAGCCTTCCTGAATGGAGGTTGCAAGATCTGATGAGAGCATCAGGTAGCTGCCATCCCCCACGATCACATACACATCTCTTTCGGGAGCTGCCATTTTAACCCCCAAACCTCCTGCAATCTCGTATCCCATGCAGGAATAACCATATTCCACATGATAGTTCTTTGGATTCCGTGCTCGCCACAATTTGTGCAAGTCGCCGGGCATGCTACCTGCTGCATTGACCATGATTGCATCTGGAGAAGTTTGCTCGTTCAGTATTCCGATCAACTCTCCCTGGCTGGGCAAGGGTGTATTTCGAACTGCGTAGATACGATCCACTTCGGCTTCCCATTCCTGATGCAAACGAGCTGCTTCTTGATAATAGGCATCCTCAACATGAAATCCTTCTAAAGCTTCTTTCAATTCTGCCAACGTAGCTTGCGCATCCCCCACCAATGCCAAAGCGTAATGTTTGAACGCATCAAATTCTGCCACATTGATATTGATGAAACGTACATTCGGGTTTTGAAAGGCTGTTTTAGAAGCAGTGGTGAAATCACTGTAACGCGTTCCGATTCCTATGACCAGATCCGCTTCACGAGCAATAAGGTTCGCCGCCAAAGTACCGGTTGCGCCAACCCCTCCCATTTGAAGAACATGATCATATTTCAGACTGCCCTTGCCAGCCATTGTCTCACCGACAGGAATGCCAGTTTGAGCAACAAATTCCTCTAATATTGCGGTCGCTTCAGAATAAATAACCCCACCACCTGCAATAATCATCGGGCGTTTACTGGCACGAATAAGGATAGCCGCTTCAGCCAGTGCATTGGCATCCGGTCGATAGCGACGAACATGCCACACGCGTTTATTGAACAAATCAGCCGGGTAATCAAAGGCTTCCGCCTGAACATCCTGTGGAAGAGCCAGAGTTACCGCACCGCAATCAACCGGACTGGTGAGTACCCGCATAGCTTCTGGCAACGTGGTAATAAGCTGATCTGGGCGGTTGATTCGATCCCAATAACGGCTAACCGGTTTAAAACAATCATTGGCGGAAATATCCTGCGATTGAGATGATTCGAGCTGTTGAAGCACGGGTGCAACATTGCGACGCGCGAAGATATCACCGGGCAGTAACAGAACTGGGAGATGATTGATGGTTGCCAGTGCCACACCGGTCACCATATTGGTAGCGCCGGGACCGATGGAAGACGTACAGACAAAGGTCTGTAAACGGTTCTTGATCTTTGTATATCCGCTTGCCATATGCACCATAGCCTGCTCATTCCTGACCTGATAATAGCGAAAATCCGGATTCTGCTGCAGCGCCTGCCCGATGCCTGCCACATTACCATGTCCAAAAATACCAAAACAACCTGCAAAAAGAGGTTGTTCCAATCCATCCCGTTCGGTATATTGGTTCTTCAAAAAAGCAATCAGGGCTTGAGCCATGGTTTGTCGTTTCGTTTTAAGAACTGCCATCATTCCTCC
>DMDF01000009.1:0-1127 GCA_003446605.1 Anaerolineaceae bacterium | reverse complement strand
GGTAGGTTTCTTTGATCCATTGGTAATCCGGGTCATCCTGCGCAGTTAAAACCTGGTCAGATCCTGCTAATACATTGAGGTAGTATGTTAAATATCCGGGAGGACTCGACACGGGATGATACCCTTCTGGCACCAACACCACATCGTTGTCTTTCAAGACAAGGGAAACATCAAATCCTTTGCCGGCTTGTTGCAGGGGTGAATCCGAGCCGGTATACACACGCTGCAATGCAAACCCTTCGGGTTTGTCAATTTTGTAGTAATAAATTTCTTCCAAATCCGCTTCAACCAATGTTCCTTCTTCATCAATCTTACGAAGGTCATGTTTATGCGGTGGAAAACTGGACCAATTTCCCCCGGGTGTATACACTTCAACCACAACCAGATGCTGGCAAGGAAAATCCGGAGGGATGATACTATTGATCTGTCGTGTAGCATGATCCCCACCGCGAATCTCAACACTCACATCGTCTGGTGTTACCAGGTGCGCCGGGAATTCGCGTTCAGCAGGAACTTGTGCAACAGCAAACTCACAATCGACAATAGCATGCACCGTGAATGTTGTTTCGATTGGTAAATAAAGAGCATACGGCAGTCCAGAAAATACACTTTCTCGTTTGCCAATGCTTTTCCAGCTGCCTTTATCAGAATCCACATCGAGAATGCCACTGAGCATGATAAGTGCGGCTTCTTCGCCCCCTAAGGTTGCAGCCCAGGTATGACCTGCGGCTAATTTCCGTGCTTGAAAATTAATCTTTTCCCACCCAACTTGTTCAGGTATCACTTCTACAAGAACATCTGCATCTTTCGACCTGCCGGGGTGAACAACAAGAGATTTTTCATCATATTGTTTTAATGTCATCAACGGCTACCTTTACTTCTGTTTTTAGGGCAAGAGAATTTTTGAATGTGCTTTTAAACAGGATAGGAAAATTTGCTTACCCCGTTTTCATGCCTGCTATTAAATTTCCACAATACCATTATGAAATATATGCACACGTGAACATTATACATTAATTTCAGGGTTTGTCAATAATTTCAGCTTAAAAAATGCACATGTGTGCAAAATGACTTTAAATAATTTCATAGTGAAATTTTTGGTGGGGGGGTATTTCTACATCTTTTTC
>DMDF01000026.1 GCA_003446605.1 Anaerolineaceae bacterium | reverse complement strand
CATCGCTCATCTTACCCAGACACTTTTTTTGGAATTCTGCATCCCCAACCGCCAGCACCTCATCCACTACCAAGATTTCCGGTTCCAGGTGAGCGGCAACGGCAAACGCCAGCCGTAAATACATACCGCTGGAATAGCGTTTTACCGGGGTATCAATGAACTTCTCCACCCCGGCAAAATCAACAATTTCATCAAATTTTTTATCAATCTCAGCTCTCTTCATTCCTAGAATAGCACCGTTGAGGGAGATGTTTTCCCGTCCGGTCAGTTCCGGATGAAACCCTGTGCCAACTTCCAGCAAGGAACCCACGCGCCCTCGAATTTCGACCAATCCCTCGGTCGGTTCCGTAACACGTGAAAGAATCTTCAAGAGGGTACTCTTTCCTGCTCCATTTCGCCCCACCACACCCAGAGCCTGCCCCTCTTTCACTTCGAATGACATGTCTTTCAATGCCCAGATGTAGCTATCGGCTGCTTTTTCTCTTCGTTTTACGGCATCCGCCATTTTATCGCGCAAGGTTGGATACTTGATCTGCGGTAAACCGATGTTGTATTGTTTTCCAAGATTTTCTACACGAATCGCTGTTTTGCTCATTGAATCATCTCTCTCATTGGATCAAACCATATCCGCAAATTTACGTTCCATTCGCCGGAAGTAGAACAAACCAGAAATGGTCAACAGGATGGAAATACTGGCTGAAATGAACAGGGAAGTGCCGGGACCTTCTCCGGTACCCAGCAAAGCCCAACGAAATCCTTCCACCACACCGGTAAGAGGATTCAGCGCATATATGAATTTCCATTTTTCCGGCACCATGGATGCTGGATAAGCAATAGGCGTAATATACATCCAGAATTGGGTCAGGAAAGGAATGATATACCCAACATCACGGTACATCACATTCAAGGCAGAAAGCCATAAGCCCACCCCAATGGCAGTGATCAGAGCCAGCAGTACGAATAAAGGTAGCGTCCACACATTCGCGGTGGGGCGGATGCCGTAATACAACATCATGGCTAACAGCACCACAAATGCGATCAAGAAATCAACCACACCTGCCAGCACGGAAGCCAGAGGTAAGATCAAGCGTGGAAAATATACCTTGGATATGATGTTCGCACTTGAAACCAGAGACCGACTGGCATCCTGCATGGCTTTCGAAAATAGAGTCCATGGCAGCAATGCCGTGTATGAAAAGATCGGATACGGTACGCCATCAGATGGCACCTTTGCCAAACCACCAAAGAAGACACTAAATACAACCATAGTTAAGAAAGGTTGTAAAACCGCCCAGCTGGCTCCTAACAAAGTCTGTTTATAGCGTACTTTCAGATCTCGCCAGGTGAAAAAATAGATCAATTCCCGGTAATTCCAGATATCCTTAAGGTTTAATGCAGCCCATCCTTTGGATGGTCTTATGGTAATGGTGCGTGGTTCGTTAGTGGCAGCCATTTCTACTATTTGATCCTTCCTTTGTTATCCTGATACCAGGCAATAGTTTGTTTCAATCCCTCTTCGAAAGACATGTGCGCTTCAAAGCCAAAATATTCTTTGGCACGCGTTGTATCCAAACAGCGGCGAGGCTGCCCATTTGGTTTGGTCGTATTCCATCTGAAAGTTCCTTTGTATCCGGTCAATTTCGCGATCATGCTCACCAGATCCTTGATGCTAATTTCAAAACCTGAACCCAGATTGACCGGCTCGGAGTCATTGTATTTTTCCGCAGCCAGCAAAATACCTTCGGCTGCATCCTCAACGTATATGAACTCGCGAGTAGGAGAGCCATCTCCCCAAACTTCGATCTCTGTTTTGCCTTCATCTACTGCCTGCACGCATTTGCGGATCAGCGCCGGGATGACATGGGATGAAGCCGGATTGAAATTGTCCCCCGGACCGTATAGATTCACAGGTAGTAAGAACACAGCGTTAAAGCCGTACTGCTGGCGATAGGATTGCGCCTGCACCAGTAGCATCTTTTTTGCCAAGCCATAGGGTGCATTGGTCTCCTCCGGGTATCCATCCCATAGGTTTTCTTCTTTAAAGGGGACAGGTGTGGATTTTGGATAGGCACAGATGGTACCGATCGCCACAAATTTTTTCACCGAGCGTCTCCAGGATTCATGCATGAGCTGCACACCCATCATGAGGTTGTTATAGAAGAATTCGCCGGGGTGTTCCCGGTTCGCTCCGATGCCCCCCACCTGCGCCGCCAGGTGAATGATCACGTCTGGTTGAGCATCCGTCAACATTTGTTGAATGGAATCAAGCTGGGTGAGATCGTACCGTTCAATGGTGGGAACAAAAATGTCTTTCGCTCCGCGCTCCCTCAGCTTGCGTACAACCACCTGCCCCAAGAAACCTGCTCCACCAGTTACACAAAAACGATTTTCGCTGAAAAATGGTAGTTCATGGGTTGTCATGCTTAGAATCCTCCAAAATGATAAAGATTTTCAAACCTTCAATGTGAAAAATCGGGTAGCTTTTCTTTTCCGTGATATCTATGCCTTGTTCCAGGCAAGTCAAACGGCAGATTTCTGCCACATCACCACTACCATCTAGATATACCTGGGAGAAATTTTTCTCTTTGATGTGAGCGATTGCATCCATCGAACGCTGGCGGACCAGTCGGTATATATCGAACGAAGTGTGGATATAATCAACCAGCAGGTTAGTTCGGTATGCAATCCCTTGAGGTGTGATGATATAGCGTAGTTTGCGGCGCTCAACGCGCCGCACCTTTACATACCCTTTTTCGATCAATCGCTTGAGATGCCAGTTTACTGTTCCTACCGCCACGCCCAATCGGGCAGCCATGGTTGCCTGTGTGGTTTCAGGATCTTGTTCGATGTGCTCAAGAATATCCAGATCGCGATTTTCATGATTGTTTGAATTCGCCATTGTTCAATATTCAGTTGCTGAATTATAAAACAGGGAATCGTATCCGTCAAGAAAAGGCAAAAAAGCTAATACAACCCGCTTTTGTGTCATGATGTTATACTTTTCCTGAATTAATGATTATTTTTATTGAGCGAGATGCATGCAAAACACAGATAAATTTTTAGAATACCAAACCAATCACGAAAAACACTGGGACACGGTTGCACGACAGTTGGACCACTGGAAAGGTTGGGGCGGATACTATCGCAACAGGCTAAAAAAGGTCTATCATTTTATCATCCCTGCCGGAATGGATGTGCTGGAGATAGGCTGCGCCCGTGGAGATCTCCTTGCATCCCTAGAACCCAAACGAGGGGTGGGCATTGATTTTTCCAATGAAATGATCGAGCGCGCTCAGCTGCGCCATCCTGAAATGCATTTCATCCATGCCGATATTCATGAGGTCGAACTCAATGAGAAATTCGATTACATCATCCTCTCTGACCTGATCAATGATTTGTGGGACGTGGAAACTGTTTTCCACAAAATCCGAGCGTGGTCCAAGCCTTCCACCCGCATTATTTTGAACTATTACAACCGCTTATGGGAATGGCCGCTGGCACTCGCGCAGAAACTGCATTTAGCACAGCGCACTCTCCCGCAGAACTGGTTATCAGTGGATGACGTCAAGAACCTGCTGTATCTGGGTAATTTTGAGGTCATTCGAGAATGGGAAGAGGTTCTCGCGCCGTTGCCAGTTCCCATTCTTGCTCCACTATGCAACTATTTTCTGGTACGAACATGGTTATTCCGTTCCCTAGCAATGACCGCATTTACACTTGCCAGACCGATGCCTGGCGCTATGAAAGAAACCTCCCAATCCCGCGTTTCGGTAGTGGTTCCTGCGCGCAATGAAGCGGGAAATATCAAACATATTTTCGAACGCATCCCACAAATGGGTTCGGGCACCGAATTGATCTTTGTGGAGGGGCATTCTCACGACAACACCTATGAGACCATCCAACAGCAGATAAAAGCTCATCCAGAAGTAGACGCCAAGCTCTTTCGCCAGGAGGGAAAAGGCAAAGGGGACGCCGTTCGTCTTGGTTACGCCCATGCGAATGGGGATATATTGATGATCCTGGATGCAGATCTCACTGTGCCCCCTGAAGATCTGCCGCGTTTTTACCATGCCATCCAATCCGGAAGGGGAGATTTTATCAACGGAGTGCGGCTGGTGTATCCCATGGAAAAGCAAGCCATGCGTTTTTTCAACTATATTGGGAATAAAACTTTCAGCTTGTTGTTCTCCTACCTGCTTGACCAACCCGTGAAAGATACCCTGTGCGGCACCAAAGTATTGTGGAAAAAAGATTACGAACGCATCGCTGCCAACCGGGCATATTTCGGTGATTTTGATCCCTTTGGAGACTTCGATCTGTTATTCGGAGCTGCCAAACTCAACCTCAAGATCATTGACCTGCCAATCCGATATAAGGAGCGCACCTACGGCACCACCAACATCCAGCGTTGGAAACATGGCTGGTTACTGGTAAAGATGGTGGTATTTGCAGCGCGCAGAGTCAAATTCATCTAGCGTAATTGCATATCTATTAAAATCAAACCCTTCGTTTTTGAATAACAATCAGAGCAAACATTGCCCATTTCTCTGATTTGAATGATTTTTCGAATTGCCTTAAACATCCATTTAACCACGCTGGCGCCATAGCCCTGCTGGAAACTCCTCCGCTCAACAGATAGCGGAAAGGCATAAAAGGCTGAATCTTTACAATTTCAAGATCAGGAAATGCACTTTCAAATCTTTTCCTATCCCGCTTAAAAACGATCCATGGTAGCGCTTGGTTTGAGCCAGATAACGGTCCAGTAGAAGGAAACTGCCATGTGTGCATTTCAGTATCCATGGGTTCAGAATGAAAATGATCCATCACCCAGCGCGACCAATCACTAACCCACGGTTCGATCATGATAATGCGCCCTCCTGGGGTCAGTGTTCGTACTGCTTCCCACAGGAAATGTTCTACATCCGGAATATGATGGAACACATCGGTCATCACCACCGCCTGCAGCGAAGCTATCGGGAAGGGAAGTACCATCCCATTTAAAATGACATCCACAAAGGGGCAGAAAAATACCTCAGACGAAATTACCTGAGGGTACATCTCATCGAAAAAGCCAGCACCAGATCCGATCTCAAGAATTCTTCCGCGGACAGTTGGTAATTGTGCAACCTGCAAGCCGTACCACTCACGATAGATCGCATTCAGGAAATGCTTTGAGCGGATGATTTCTCGGCGTTTATAGGTTACCGAGGGATCATCGACATCTTCCTGCTGTGAGCCCCCATAAGCCAGCATCTTCCTTAGAAAGGTCGTATCATGTTGAGTGTTCCGGTCAGATTTCATTATTCGACTGCCCCATCCTGGCGACACTGTGAAATATCAACCAGAATACGGAAATCACCGGTCCAATCCGATTCCTCATTGACCGGAATCACGCACTGCGAAGTGAGCAGTTCTTGTTCAGTACCTGTCAACGTCTTCCAATATTCCAGATCATAGTACATATAATCATAGCCAGCGACTGCCATTTCATGAGGATCAGGGTCATAGACCATGCGCTGCCATTCTTCGGTTGGAGCATAAAAATCGATAGATGAATTACCGGTACGGGCAAAGATGGTAATAGCTCGTGGGATGTTCGGATCCATTACCACCGCATCTTTTTCAAGTCTATTCCAGTAAATATCCATCATGCGCACATCCATATCGGTAATGAACAGAGAAAGCTGCGGTTCCTGTACCGCACTCAATTCCGTTCCCATCACCACCACTCCTCCAAATATGGTGATCAATGCCATCATGAATACCAGTACTTTGCGACCATTGCGGTTATTCTGCAGCCAGAAGAACAGCACCGGCACAGCGAAAAGTAAACTCACCTCCAGAAAATCATTCTGCACGCGATTGACCGCTGAATTGATTCCTTTCGAGACTATTTGCACAAAGCAAAAAGCTAAACCGATCAGCGATGTTCCAATATATGCTGCTTCGATATAGCGCTTATTCTTATACGATTTCCAACCCCATTTCAATACAAAAGGAAACACAAATAGCAGTGGACCGCATTCCAACAGGAGTACGACCAGGTGAATGGGATCGGTCAGAATTAATTCACCCAAATGCGGGTTCATAAATCGCGGGGGAAAATTGAAAGATACCTGGAAGGAATGATAGGAGGTGTATGCCGGTTCAAACACATTGCGGGCAATCGAAGTAAAGAAACCGCCCTGCAGGAAAACCACGATCCAAACTGCTAACAGGAGCAATAAGCGTGTACGCGATTCTTTTTTCTCCGCAGCATCTTTTTTCACAATCTGGACGAAATGGATGACGATTAATATGCCGGAGATAAATGCAAAGGTCAGTTCATCCATCAAAGCCATACTTGCCAGCAACACGCCGAGCAAGCTGAGTGCTTTCCAGTCTTTCGCCTTGTTATAGAGCAAGATCACCACGATCAGGATCAAGAACGTCACATTATCCCAGCCCACACCCAGAATCGAGGGCTTGATCAGACCATTCGTAAAAGCGAAGGGGATCGGAATAGGAGCCATTCCTTGAGCCGCCCAGGGACTGATCAAAGCCGTTCGTAAATCAGCGCCGCTATTCAACCCACTTCCTATCCGGTTGATGGCACTATCAAATTGGTCAATCACGGATGGGGGCAGCAGCAACAGCAACCAGCGCGTTCCACCACCCAGCACGTGCAGCACACCTCCCGATATCCCGGCGATGATATTCTTGGTTATCTTCTTAACCCATACCACAACCAATACAGTACCTAAACTCAATGTCAACGCTTTCAAAATAGCAAGCGATGTCCAGGGGTAAAAATCACCGATCCGCATAAACTGTGCAGCGATTAAATAACGCAAATAATGTTCATCAAGCACAGTGGAAATATCGTATGGAAAATGTGGTGGAATATCACCACTGGCGATCATTGAAACTAACGGTAAAGTTTTAAATTCATCCCAGATTGACATCCCACGTGCGATCATGAAAAATAAATAGAAAAGTACAAAGAAAGTGATCCACTGCCAGGGCACGAAGGGGAATAGTTCTTTAAAACGAATCCTTTTGCGAAAGAGTGGTACGCAAAATAGAATACCGACTACCAATGTGACCAGGGCAGCCAGCCAAAATGCTTTTAATGGTTCAAGAAAATGACCCAAAAGATTGGCAATCCAACTTTCAATCACAATCCCGGATGCCACACCCACTACAAGAATTTCATCTTTTTTCAATTTGAAGGCACCTTGAACAAGAAAAATGCCTCCCAGAGACCATATCAAACACCACAACAAAAAACCCCCGTATCCGGTCGATAATTGATTCAGTATTTCAAGCATCATCCTGTTCCTGTACCTAAAAAATATTTGGATTCAATTGGCTAGTTTATTTTAACGGATTTATGCGTGATATGGTTTTGAATTCGTTGATGAATCTTACACTATCTTTAATTTCATAGATAGAGACCCCGTAGGGCAGAACATTCAATTCTCATCCATGATTTTCATAGTAACGGGAAATGTATTTCCATACTGGAAAAAGGGCGGGGATCATATTATGATTACATTGGTTCTTCATATAACACATCCCATTGGGTAGCTTTTCAAGGAGTAAAAAATGGCACGAATGTTTGTTCCCGGACCAGTTGATGTTGCACCAGAAGTCCTCGAAACCATGACCAAACCTGTACTTCCACACCGGAGTAAAGAATACGAGGCGATCTTTCAGCGAGCTGCCAAGAAATGCGAAGATCTATTTTATACGAAGTATCGTGTCTTCATCGGCACTCATTCAGGCAGCGGTATGCAAGAGACCGGCATTCGCAATCTGGCACAGAAAGACGTTCTGGCATGTGTGAATGGCGCCTTTGCTGAACGCTGGTACGACGTAGCGGTAAGTAATGGTAAACAGACCGACAAATTAGAAGCCGAGTGGGGAAAACCGATCGACCCCCAACAGCTGCGCGACACACTCCAAAAGAAACATTATGAAGCAATTACCATCGTTCATAATGAGACTTCGGTAGGATTGGAAAATCCCGTAAAGGAACTGTGTGAGGTCATTCAAGAGGTCAGTCCCGATACACTGATTCTGGTAGATGCCGTTTCTTCTCTGGCTGGAACCAAGATCGAAATGGACGCCTGGGGCATTGACTTCCTGCTGACATCCTCACAAAAATGTCTGGCACTGCCGCCTGGTATCTCCCTGGCAGGCACCAGTGACCGTGCTCTCGAGAAAGCAGCCACCGTGGAAAACCGCGGCTGGTACTTTGATCTGTTGATCATGGAAAACCATCGTTTGAAAAACTCCACCGCCATGACATCAGCGGTATCCCTGGTTTATGCGCTCGATTACCAGCTGGACCGTATTTTTGCAGAGGGGTTGGACGCTCGCTTCGCCCGCCATGCAGCCATGTCTCAGCGTGTGTACGATTGGGCTGTTGAACGGGGCATGGATTCCCTGGCAGAAGCACAATATCGCTCCAAGACCGTCGCGACTATCAAGAACACACACAGCATCGAAATTCCGAAATTGAATGCTTACCTACTGGAACGCGGTATGCGCATCGCCAATGGATATGGAACGTTGAAAAATACCACATTCCGTATCGCCACGATGGGTGAAACGCAAATGAGTGATGTTGATGAGCTGCTGGGCTACATTGATGAATTTATAAAATAAACAAGAAATATCAGAAATTTGCAAAAAGCCCGCTCTCAAGCGGGCTTGTGCGTTAAAATTAATATTTCATTAAGTAAATTAAGGGAATATGATGATCCTGGTTAGAGAATTTCGACCCAACACTTCCAAAGGAGCACAATTTCGTAAAGCGCTAGCTATTACTATCATCGGGAATGTGTTTCTGGCAATCATTAAAAGCATCGCTGCATACTACAGCGGTTCTGCAGCCTTATATTCCGATGCCGTTAACTCTGTTTCTGATGTGATTTATTCGATTTTTCTAATCATTGGTCTTTCCATCTCTCAGAAACCACCGGACGACAGT
>DMDF01000054.1 GCA_003446605.1 Anaerolineaceae bacterium | reverse complement strand
TATGACCTTCAACGCATCAGCTGCGTTAAGTGCTGTACGGTCGATGATGTCCAAACCAGCAATATAACCATCCACACCTGGAAGAAGATTCGCTACTTCCGCAGAAGGAAGTGGTTTGCCTGTTTCGTTGTAAATCACTTTACCAACCTGGTCTTCTAATTCGGTACGAATATTTATATTCCCCTTCCCAAAAGAGGTGGGGGTAACCAGTATCTTGCAGTGTTTTAGGTCTTTCATTTTCGAGCTCCCGGTGCAAGCCACCGGGGATTATCTACAATCTCCGGACCATTTCCATTATCAACCACTAATTTTCGGAAACCCTGTACCTCAATAGTGCCATAATTATGACCAGCGTTCGCGGGGTACACAAAAAATGTCGCCAAATCTTCTTGTGAACCGGTATTTATTGAGCGATGCGCCCAACGTGGAGGAACGTATAGAACACGATTGGGTTTTAATTCCTCCACGGCACAATCTCCTTCGGGATTTTCCATGACCATGTAGCCTTGTCCTTTGAGGCAGAAATATATTTCCGCAGTTTCAAGGACTGTATGAAAATGCCCCTTGGTCATAAAATATTCTTTCCCAACCTTGCCTGGGTGAACAATTGAAAAACCGCTTAACAATTCTCCTTCAATTTCGGGTCTTTTAATCTCATACACCTCATATAGCAAAATATCTTCCGCAAGCAACATTTCGTCAAAAGCTTGCAGATCCAGAAATTGATTCTGCATGGAAGAAAGAGTACGGGTGATATGATTATCAACTCTGGATGGTTTTATCTCAGGATAACAAATGTCAAAAACAAAGGGGAATCTTTCCATATCATTTCTCCTATTATTTAGATTCTATAAAAGCTAGACGATCAGCTATATTCAGACCCAATAGACCCTGATTAACCTCGTCTGGAAATCCCATATTTTGTAAACGCTTGCCAATGTGGGTAATAAACCCTGCCAATCCCGGTCCATGACCTAATTCACTCCAGAGGTTCCCATCTGCCATATCCGTCGCCAGCATTAAAGAAGATGCCAAACCTATGCTGCACATATATTGAATCAACGACCAAACATTTTCATCAGGTTTGTATTTTTCTCTGTAAAAGGTGTCGTATTCAAGTCCCACTCCTTCTTTTGCTAATTCGGCATGCAAAACATAATCAGGACGCTTGTCCATATGGCACAAAATCAATTGGTGTGGATGAACATCCTTTTTAATAAAAAACTCGAAAATTCTTTCCGCATCTGATCCTTTTTCAGTATGAATTTGAATAGACACACCAGTTCGCTTTGCCACCAGGGCTGCCGCTTCCATATACATCACTGGACTTTCTTCTAACGATGATTCACAGGCAATTTTGATAAAACCTGCACGAGCTTTGTGTTTTGTTTGACGTGTCTCAATCAAAGAATCGACAATTTCCGAATAAAAATAATGCACCACTTCGTCAAAAGAAAACTTCCAGAAGGGAGCGTCAGCAGCATAATATTTTCGAAGATGAAAACCTGTGCACGCTATGATATTGACTTTAGTGCCTGTTGCTAACTCAATGAGTCGATTACCATTTCTACCGGCAAATCCGGGTTGGCAATCAAGCTGACCTCTTCCACCGCTCTCAAAAAAAGCTTTTAATTCACGCTGTTGTGAATCAAAATCATTGAGAATCGGAATATCGTTTCCCAATCCATCCACCTTATCTATCCAAAGATGGTTATGAGCATCAGTGATACCAAGCTGGTCAGAGGGAATGAGCCCCATCACAGTTTGAATGAACCCGGGAGAGATGGTTGGCGTATTCATTAAGGCTCCAAAACCACTTTCAAGGCATCTCTATCTTCCGCTTTTTGAAAAGCTTTCACCGCATGTGCAAGTGGAAAATGCAAACTGACTAGGGAAGATATTTCCATACGCCCGGAATTGATTATTTGTGCAGCTCGCCAACAATTCTCCGTACTGCTACCCGTTGTGCCATAAATTTGTAGTTCTTTATAATGGAGTAAATTGGAATTGAAGCCAATGGTTGGTTTTTCTTTTGGTAATCCTCCAAAATAACAAACCCGACCTCTTACAGCGGCTAATTGCAGCGCAGACTCTTGAGCAATATGAGCAGGCGCTGCAACGATAACCACATCCGCGCCATTCATGCCCGTCTTTTCGTCGACAACTGAAGCTAAATCCTCGTTCAGCGGGTTTACTCCAAAATCCGCACCCATTTGTAGTGCTTGTTCTAGCCTTCCCTCATTCAATTCTGAAACTATGACACACGAGGCTCCTGATAATTTTGCTAATTTAATGTGCAATATTCCAATAGGACCAGCCCCCATCACGAGAACCGTATCACCGGGATGGACATTCAGTAAATCATGACTCCGCAATACACAGGCAAAGGGCTCTATGAGCGCTGCCGAAGCCGCATTCACATTCGTGGAGACAGGTATGAGGTTTCCCTGCAGGATCGCGGCAGATGGCACACGAACATATTCTGCAAAACCTCCATCCAGTGTAATTCCCAGAGCCTCAAAATTCGAGCAGAGGTTATTATTCCCAGAAACACACTGTCTGCAATGACCGCAACCAATATTGGGAGCAATAAAATAGAGCTGATCCTCTTTTATTCCACGGACCTTATTCCCCATTTTCGCAATGGTTCCGACAATTTCATGACCAGGTATACGAACTGTTCCAAGGGGGTATTTTCTGTGATCACCATGGAGAATCCTTAGGTCCGTTCCACAAATACTGGCTGCTTTCATCTTAACCAGTACTTCATCATCGGCGATTTCTGGCACAGGTACTTGTTCAACTCGCAAATCATTCGGACCGTAATAAACTGCTGCAATCATACTCACCTCTAGTTCAGGGTAATCTAAAGAACTTCCTTCAAATAAACAGGACGGTTTTCAAACATTGATTTCGTAGCAGCTACAACCCCTGCTACTGCCCAACGCCCTTCTTTTCCGCCAACGATTGGTTGTTTTTCATTGAGAATACAATCAACAAAATGCTGCAATTCTGCTATGTAGCCCATTTTGAACCGAGCCTGCCAGGTACGATGGATCGGGGTGATCAAACCCTGATCTCTGTTTGTACACACCATTACAGCCTGCCCTTTCAATTCCCCAATCTGCATAATCCCCTTCGTCCCAACGATTTCTACTCGGGCATCATAACCGTATCCGCATGGGCAAATTCCTGAAATCATCCCTAACCCGCCACTTTCAAAACGAATGTTTACAAGCACGTTATCGTAAAAATTAGGTGTATCTACGTTGTTTTCCTTCCCTTTGAAATCGGCAACTTCCGTGTACACTCTATCAAGCTCAGAATTCATCAACCAACGAACGGTATCCCAATCATGACTGTTTACTTCAGCTAACATTCCATTTGATCTTTTTAGATCACGTGCCCATGCAGGCGGCAATCCTGGCCCATGTGTATTGGATTTCACCATCATCGGATCCCCAATTTCCCCTGCGGCAATTCTCTGCGAGGCTTCAACAAAATCTGGATCAAATCGACGCATAAACCCGATCTGCAGTAATACATGTGCCCTCTGTACTGAGGAAAGAATCGCATCACATTCTTCAAGATTGAGTGCCATCGGTTTTTCAAGAAACACATGTTTTCCAGCATCAGCAGCCTGCAAAACTAAATTTCGGTGTGTAAAAGTCGGAGTTGTAATCACTACTGCGTCAAAATCAACCTTATCTAAAGCTTCTTCTAAAGTCGTAAATGTCTGCACAACACCAAATTGTTCACTGGTGTTTTTTAGAACCTCTTCAGCAGGATCTACCATCGCTATTATCTTGGCATTGGGTACATAACCGGTGATTGCACTGGAATGGTTTTTCCCCACTCTTCCAGCGCCAATCATGCAAATAGTTACCGATCTATTCATTTTCTGTTACTCCTTCACTTTAAAATAGTCACTACAATTTTTTATAGAGTTGGTCCAACGACTCCTGTAATTGAATATATTTATTCACGAGAGGTTGATAAATTTCTTGTAGATTTTTATCAGGTTGGTAGGGTTTATCATCGGGTTTAGCCGCCTTCCTCGCAATTTCCGATAAATCAGGATAGATGCCGACAGCATAGCCTGCAATCATTGCACAACCCCATGTTCCAAACTCAGACCGTTTCAAACACTGATAAGGCACCTGTAAAACATCCGCTTTGATTTGGTTCCAGAGAGCACTTCGAGAACCACCTCCAACTGCTCTGGTTTCTACCAGCACCAGATCCGGAATATATTCCTGCAAGACCTTGAGATAATATTCATATTCATAAGCTACGCTTTCTAAGATGGCACGATAAAAATGTGCCTGAGTATGCCCCCAAGAAAAACCAACCCATGCGCCCCGCATTGCAGGGTCGGAAGGACATATCTTTCCCCCCAGGTGAGGAGAGAAAAATAACCCATCGGCTCCTGGTTTCACATTCGCTGCTTCTTTTGCCATCAGATCATACAATTCGTCGGTAATTTCTAATTGCTTCCCCTGTTGAGTATTAAAAAATTGATCGCGAAACCATCGTAGGGATAACCCCCCACCACCAATATATGCCAACGGATTCCATAAACCGGGAATGACAGAGCGCATGTTTATTAGAACGCGATGTTTCACATCTGCAATGAATTCGGAAGTACAACCAGCTAAAATTGAAGCTGTGCCCGCCACGTCAAACAACATTCCCGATTTTGTTACCCCGGCTCCCAATGCATTGGCTGCCGTATCCCCACACCCCGCCGCAATCGGTATACCAGCAACTAAGCCAAAATCCTTTGCTGCTTTCTCTGTAACTTCACCAATAATTTTCCAGGGTTCAACAATGATTGGTAATTTATCCTGATCGACATCAAAAAGGGTACACAATTCATTTGACCAACGACCTTTTCTCGCGTCCGACAATCCTGAAAAGTGAATAAACGTATAATCCATAAAAGCTTGATCAGCTTTTAGCCCCGCCATTTTTCCAGCAACATAACTAGCTGGAGTTATGAAACGTGCAATTTTTTTATAATCATCAAGACGTTCATTTTTCCACCATAATATTTTCGGACCATGGTCACATGTAGGTGGACAGCCGGTCAACTGCGTCACTAAGTCACCAGCTTTGGAATCAACCCACTTAATGTACGGTTCGCAGCGCATATCCAACCAGGAATCAAATCGTGTGACAGATTTGAAATCTTCATCTATAGAACCAATGCCCGCCATTTGGCTATCAAAAGCAATGGCAGCCACGTCATTTAGTTCAATCCCGCTCTTGGAGATACAATTCCGCACTGCTTGTGCAGCGGTAGTATAGAAATCGTTATTTTCCTGTTCAACCACACCAGGTTGTGGTGTATACATTGGAACAGAAACACTGTCGGAAGCAACGAGAGTTCCATCAATTTGATAGATACTTGCTTTTGTGGCACTAGTTCCCAAGTCGATTCCTAATAAATATTTCTTACCCATTTATGATCTCCATGCTCTCGTCATAAAAATAGCAACACAAAACACACTCTCTTGAAGTTATATTCTTCAATGAGGAAGATATCACCGTTATACTAGATCTGGCTGAAATTTCAGCGGATGTCTATCGTTATTCTTTTACG
>DMDF01000160.1 GCA_003446605.1 Anaerolineaceae bacterium | reverse complement strand
CAGAACCACCAGCAACAATGGATGATCTCCTCTCAGCTTGCGAGAAAATTAAAGAATTAGGTGAAGAAACATACTGCTTTGCTGATGGCGGAACTTATGCCTGGGCGGTCAATCCTTGGATTTGGTCGTTTGGCGGATCTGTGACTGATGCTGACATCACAACCACCGATGGATACTATAACGGTCATGAGACAGTTGCAGCTTACCAGTTCTTAAAAGATGCTGTCGACAACGGTTATTTGCACCCCGGTATTCTCGGCGGTGGAGTAGATTCATGGGGCGGATTTGGTCAGGACCAGATCGCTATGATACTTGAAGGTCCCTGGTTCCCTGCAATGTTCGAAGGTCAATTCCCGGAAAAAGAATATGGTATGGCTTTACTACCAGCTGGTGAGGGTGGATCGGTTTCTGTGGTCGGTGGTGAGGATATTGTTCTCTTCCAGCAATCCCAGAATAAAGACGCTGCCGTCAAGTTTTTGGAATACCTTTTGTCCGAAGATGTCCAGCTTCAACTGGCTACCACCGGACAGATGCCTGTTCTGAAATCAGTCATTGAATCAGATTTTGTAAAAGAACACGATTTCTTCGGCATTTTCCTGGAACAATTGGAAACAGCAAAAGCTCGGACTCCCCATCCGAATTGGTCAAGGATCGAAGAAATTATGACCAACACCGGTACCGCTATTTTGAATGGGACGGTTGGTGTGCAGGAAGGACTTGATGAAGCTGTCCAGTTAATGGATCCTCTGTTGCCCTTAGATATTCTCGAGTAAACTTAATGAAGAAAGGGGAGATCATAGAAATAGAGTCTCCCCTTTTTCTTCCTTTGGAGTTCGCCCATGTTATTCAGTCATAAAACGCAAAAAAGAATGCTCCCGTTTCTTTTTATGCTGCCCGGACTCATATTTTTCTTTGTTTTCCAGCTTTTTCCGCTACTTAAGGGCCTTCAAATCAGCTTTTATGACTGGCAGTTATTGCCCGGTAGAGTCAGCGAGTTTATCGGATTCGATAACTACTTGCGGGCTTTCCAGGACCAGGTCTTTTGGCGTGCTTTCAAGAATACTTTAGTGTATACCTTGATCACAGTGCCTGGCCAAATGATCCTCGGGATGCTGGCTGCCTTGCTACTCACTTCACTGCCTAAAGGGAGCGGTATCTTCAGAGCTATTTACTATATCCCGGTTATTACCTCCTGGCTTATAGTCTCCCTTGTCATCCGTTATTTGTTTCAATCTCCACAGGGGTTGGTTAATTATTTCCTCGTCGACGTATTCCATATCGTGGACGAGCCCATTGCCTGGCTGCGACAAGCAAAGACCGCCTTTGTCCCAATATTAATACTGGGTGTCTGGAAGGGCATAGGCTGGAATATGGTGATATATATTGCTGCTCTGCTGGGTATTCCATCCGAGTTAATGGAAGCAGCAGCCATCGATGGCGCAAATGGATGGCAAAAATTCTGGCATATTACTGTCCCTTTGATCAGCCCAACCCTTGTGTTCACCCTGGTAATGCTATTAATTGGTGGATTTAATGTTTTTATCTCTGTTTACCTGATCACAGGCGGCGGTCCGATGCAGCAAACGGAGGTTATGCTCAGTTATGCCTATCACCAGGCATTTGATTTCCTGGATTTTGGGTATGGTGCTGCGCTCTCGTACATCATGGCTGTTCTGATTGTTTTCCTAAGCGTCTTACAGTTGAAATTCCTGAGAAAACCGCAGGAAATTTAATAGAACGGAAAGAACAACACAATGAAATTAAAAAGAAAATGGACAAAAAAAATTCCTCTTTACGTCTTGGCTGTTTTAGGTGCCGTGATCATGATCTTCCCTTTTCTGTGGATGGTTTCCAATGCTTTCAAAGCGGATGTATTTGTTATCGAATACCCGCCTAAATTAATCCCAGAAGACCCTTCATTGGTTAACTTTGTGGAAGCATGGACCTCGAATTTTTTCCAACTTTATTTCAGGAATAGTGCATTTGTTGCCATTCTTTCCACATTGGGCACCGTCTTATTCTCTGCTATGACAGCATATGCCTTTGCGCGCTTCCAATTCAAAGGCAAAGAAGTAATCTTTACGATCATGATGCTGGTTTTGATGGTTCCTGATATTATCTCAATTATCCCGCGGTTTTATATTGCCAAGTCACTTGGCTTGCGGAACAGCTTATGGGGATTGATTATTTTCTATATTGCCGGCAGCGTACCGCTTAATACCTTCATGCTTCGTGGATTTTTTGAGGCACAGCCTCGGGAATTGGAAGACGCTATGACCATTGATGGCGCAGGGCCGTTCGGCATCTTTTTTCGCATGGCCATGCCGCTTGCTGCGCCAGCTTTAGCTACTGTAACAATCTTCTCCTTCTTGGGTAATTGGGACGAATATGTATGGGCGCTGACCGCCATTGACGATCCACTCAAAAGAACACTGCCTGTAGCGATTTACTCCTTCCAGGGCCAGCATGGCACCGAGTGGGGATTGGTATTCGCTGCAATGATCATCGCCCTGATCCCTGTCGTTATCGTTTTTCTATTCTTGCAGAAATATTTCACCGGTGGGATGACCACAGGAGCTTTAAAAGGCTGAGATGATTAAGTCCTCTCAACGAAAAAAGTCATTGATTATTCCATTTATGCATAGATATTTTTGTTTTTTTCTCATTGTGGTGGTGCTCTTTGCTGAATTCTTGGGTGCCTGCTCTGCTAAAAATGAAGAGGTAATTGACATGCAAACAACAGTCAGTATTGAATCAATTGATTTTGAAAAATCGTTTTTTAAGCCTGGAAAATCTGTAAACTGGAAGGTTGTTTTAAAGAGTAATTCAATTGTCGAATTGGAGTTAGTCACCCGCATCACTTACCTATCAGAGGTGTTGGAAGAAAAAAGTCAAATCATATCTTTCGGACCGGGTAACGAAAGTATCGAAATGTCCTGGCTTCCGCCTACGAATACGCCACGTGGGTATGGTTTAGATTGTCGTCTGGATTCTCTACAAGGAGAAACGCTGGCAGAGCATTTTAGTGCTTTTGATGTGCTTGAGCGTTGGACGCAGCACCCGCGGTATGGATTTCTGACAGATTTCAGTCCAGAAAGGGAAAGCACTGATGCATTGGACACACTCTTAAAATTTCATATTAACGGCCTGCAATTCTATGATTGGATGTATCGACACGAGCAGTATCTGACTGACCAGGAACCGTATATTGATCCTCTCGGACGTCAGCTTTCGCTCAAAACTGTGGAGAAATTGATCGATGCTGCCCATCAGCGAAACATGGCAGCCATGCCTTACACAGCGGTCTATGCTGCATCCATCTCGTTTTACGAAACGCATAAAGATTGGGCGGTATACCAGCCTGACGGAACCCCGCATTATTTCGGCGAGAATTTTCTAGTCATCATGGACCCAAGACCTGGATCACTCTGGACGTCCCATTTATTGGATGAGTTTGAAAATATTCTGACGAAGACCAACTTCGATGGGATTCATCTTGACCAATACGGTGCGCCCAAACAGGGTTATGATGTGCATGGAAATATCTTTTCATTGGAACAACCACTAGCAGATTTAATTGACGCCACGCATGTGATTGTTGATCAACAACGCGGTGAAGATGGGGCTGTGATCTTCAATGCTGTTACCAATTGGCCGATCGATGTCGTTGCTCCTTCGCAGGAGGATATTGTTTATATTGAGGTCTGGTCTCCGTACACATCTTTTAATGACCTTTCCAATATGGTCTTACAAGGGCAGGAACTGGGCGGGGGTAAGCCAGTTGTCCTTGCAGCCTATATTGACCCCTTCTATGAAACAAATGCGCTGCTTATTGATGCGA
>DMDF01000187.1 GCA_003446605.1 Anaerolineaceae bacterium | reverse complement strand
CTTGATCTTAATGATCATTTCTGTTGTTGGTATGATATTTGCTAAAACACAGACTGCATTCTTTGTGGTTGGTGGTCTGGCAGGTTTTGCAATGGCGGGCGTGCAATCTTTGAGTCGTACCATGGTGAGCATCTTTGCTCCCAAGAATAAAAGCACAGAATTCTACGGTTTCTTTGCGCTGACCGGTCGATCATCAGCGGTAATCGGACCAGGCGTGATGGGCTTTTCTGCATCAGGTATTTCCGCCTGGGTGATGAATACTCTGGTTGCAGCTGGATTGGTCGTTGCCGGGGATGAGCTGGCGATCACCGTTACCGAACAGATCGGTCATCGTTTTGCCCTGGTAACGATCGTTTTATTCTTATTGGTGGGTTTGATGCTGCTCTTATTTGTGGATGAAAAGAAGGGACGCATTGCCGCGAAGAATGAGAAACCGGTAGAAGGGTAGAAGAAGGATAGAGGTGTCACATGACTTTGGCTGTTGATACACCTGTGTATGCTAGCCGCAGACCGTTGCGACGATTTATGCAATGGCTGTCGAGAATTGCTTTTGGTGTTTTAACGGATCTAAACGTCGAGGGGGAGCAGAACTTTCCTAAAAAAGGACCATTGCTGGTGGTGGGAAACCATTTCAGCTTCATTGACCCCGCTATTTTCGTGCGTGTTGCTCCCTGGCCAATGGATTTTATCGGTGGTGCACAATTCCCGCATGCTCCTGGAATTGTGCATTTCCTTCCCCGTTTATGGGGTTATCTTCCGGTATATCGAGGGACTGGTGCGACGTACGCATTAAATGAAGCCGAGAAGATCCTGAATAACGGTGGAATCATAGGAATTTTCCCTGAAGCAGGCTCTTGGGCGCAGATCTTACGCCCTGCTCGACCGGGCGCTGCTTACCTATCTGCAAAAACCGGCGCACCGCTGCTCCCGGTTGGAATTGATGGCATGCCTGAGGTTTTTCCATCCCTGAAAAAGATGAAACGTGCTAAAGTCAAGATTCGGGTGGGAAAGCCATTTGGTCCTCTTAAGATATCTGGGAAGGGCTATCAAAAACGAGAACAGATCGATGCATTTGGGCACGAGATCATGTACCGCATTGCGGATCTCATTCCACCGGAAAAAGCAGGAATGTATTCCCCAGATCCGGATGTCCGTGAGGCTGCTAAAGGTTCTGAGATTTACCCATGGGAAAACACCCGTGAAGGGCAGGATCAGTATAAAGCCCCTGAATAAAAGGTAGAGGCTCAAAAATTCTGTTTATTAATCGGTATCGGTCTACGTAAAAAGACAATAGGAGGGTGTTGCCTTTTCCTGCTTGCTACAGAAGTCTTGGAATTCTTATTGGTTCATTTAAAATCTTGGGTAATTAAATACATTCGTCGATTCTTCCCTTAAACCCATTTCTGTTTCGAAACTCGACTATAATGTTGTGTTATATTAACATTTTGCTAAATGCAAATTCTTATCCTGGATGGAAGAATAGAATTGAGTATTTCACAAAACCAGGTGTGGCGATGTGTGCAAGCCCTTGGGAGAACACAATGAATCCAAAAATAAAAAAAATCATTCGTGCTGTTGCCCTGCTCGTTTTCTTGGCATTGGGGATAAAGATCCTTTCCCCGCATCTCGAATCTGTTCCCGAATCAATTGCTGCATTAAAACAGTTAAATTATTGGGCGTTGGCTGTCGCTGTGTTTTTTGAATTTTTGCGGTTTATGAGCTGCGGGTATTTAATCAATGTGATCATCGGTCTGTTCAACGATCATGTTTCGAGTTGGGACGCCACCACGATTGCTATGGCTTCCTCTAGCTTTGGTATGGTGGCAGGGGGTATGGTGGGGTCTATCGCGTCCAGCGCAGGATGGTTGCGAAAAAAGGGCGTGAACTTGCAGGCTGCCAGCATGGCTGGTTTTCTCCCCATTCTTTTTAATAATCTGGCGGTGCTGATACTTTCACTGGTAGGGGTCATTTATCTGCTTGGAATGGATGCACTGACAAAGCCACAGATGAATGCTTTTCTGGTCATTTTGATCTTACTATTATCCGCTTTCATCTTGATCTTTCTTTTCCTGAAGAAAAGGGAAAAATCAAAAATTGCCGCGATCAAAATCATACAATGGTATACGAAAACTTTCAAAAAGCCGTTTGATGAGGAAAAATCTGGTCAACAGTTAGATGAAATTTTTGACATGTGGGATCTATTTATACAAAAAGGCTGGAAAAAACCCCTTTTGGCGAGTTTTATGATCTATGGATTTGATCTATTGGCATTGTTCTTTCTTTTCATGGCAGCCAACCATCCTATATCTCCACGAATTCTCCTGATTGGATATGGTTTGCCACAGCTTTTAGGGAAAGCAGCGTTTGTGATCCCTGGTGGAGTGGGTGTGGTCGAAGGAACCATGATTTCCTTGTATCAGCAACTGGGCATTTCCAATCCGGTTGCAGTGGTAGTAGTTCTCTCTTATCGCTTTTTGACCTTTCTATTACCAGCTATCATCGGTTTCTTGCTGGTGGTGGTGTTACAAAGAGATGATGTGTCTGCCAAATCCCCTATATAGCATCCTCTGTTCCGTTGCCTGTACAGTCACAACAGTTGACTTGGTTAAGCATCCAGATGAATGATCAACCCTGAAGAAGGATGCAAGATGGGGATACTCAACATGCTTTGTTTGATATGAAATTGTTCGTTGGTGATAAGGTCTTCTCCGTTGGCATCTGCAATGGGTAATTCATTGATGTCTAGCTGAATAGACTGTGAACTTGCATTGAAAACGCAAAGCATCGTTTCTTCTGTACTCTGACGGAGGAAAGCGAATTGTTCGTTAGCGACATATATTTGCTGGTATTTGCCGTACTGGAGGGCGGGAGAATGAAGTCGAATTTCGCTCAAACGGGCGATATATTCGGGGAGAGATTGGTATACGGTATTCATGGTCACGTTTTCTAGCTTAATGCGCGGGCGCAGTGCGGTATCCTCTGTTGGAGTTCGCGCACCGCTGATACCCCATTCGCTGCCATAATAAATTGAAGGAACTCCAGGCATGCTGAAGAGCAAACAATAGAGTGGAAAGATGTGAGCGGGGTCGGAAAGGGTGCTGGTCAACCGGTTGACATCATGGTTATCTGCAAAGGAGTATGGCAAGAATTGGTTGTAGATCCCATCAGCACCGAACTGGCGGTTGAGCGAATAGGCAATTTCAAAGTAATTATGATCATTGTGGCTGGAGTATAAGCCTTTGTAGCTTTCATAATTAGTCACCGAATCCAATGCACCACAATTAACCCATTGGGAATAATCTCCGTGAATGACTTCTCCCATCAACCAGAAATCTGGGTCACGTTGTTTGCAGTGCTTGTTCAATTTTTGCAGGAAGAGGACTTCTATGCAATCCGCAGCATCGATCCTGATACCATCGATATGGAAAAAATCTATCCAATAGCTGACAGTTTCAAGGAAATAATTGATTACAACTGGATTACTGAGATTCAGTTTCACCAGATCATAATGGTCATTCCACCCATCATAATGAAATGGATCATTGAAAGGACTGTGTGAATTGAAATCAATACCTGAAAACCAATCCCTGTAAATTGACTTTTCTCTGTGTGTTTGTAAATCTCGGAAAGCAAAAAAATCTCTTCCAACATGGTTGAAGACAGCATCAAAAATGATCCGAATACCATTCTTGTGGTAAAGCTCTATCAAACTTGCCAATGTCTGATTGTCTCCTAGGCGATGATCCACTTGATAGTAATTTACTGTGTCATATCCATGCGAGGATGATTCGAAAACTGGACCCAGATAAAGAGCGTTAAAATGCATTTTTTTGAGATGCGAGATCCATTGTTCCAATTCTTGGATCCTGGGCACAACCGGCGAAGTAAAATCATTTTTCTTCGGCGCCCCGAAACATCCCAAAGGATAGATGTGATAAAAAATACTTTTTTCAATCCAATGACTCATGATATGTAAAACTCTCCTTTTGTGTACATACCGGTAGGTATATATTGATCAAAAAAAATTATGAAAAAATTCCGTGCATAAATTGATGTACTGTATTAGTCACGGTAAATTCATCTAGCTCAAAAGAGGAATTATAGGTTAGACCAATGTAGGTATTAATGATTCCTAGAAATGAGGCTGCGTAGCGTGTTTGCCTGCCGACCATATTCCCATGCTCAAGTGCTGCATGGGAAAAGAGGTCTTCGAGAATGGCATGTTGTTTTCGCCCGTATGGTTGAATGGCTTTGGACGCTACGCTTTCTGGTGGTGCAAACCAGCAACCCAGTTGGAAACGATAGAATGCAGAATGGCTGGAGGCAAACTGGAAGTACATCCGTGCAGTTCTCTCTAAAGTATTCTTTACATCGCCATCATACAGTGCTTGTTTTTCCATCTTACTGATCAAATCCGAAAAATATCTCGCTAAAATACTCTCTAATAAACCTTCTTTGCTACCGA